>JBKPCZ010000168.1:0-7976 GCA_046727665.1 Chloroflexota bacterium | reverse complement strand
GACGAATGCTGTTCCGCCGGCGCCGCCGACGATCAGACCCCAGGTGTTGCCAAGGTCTGCGATCCCCCGGAGGTTCTCGGGGTACGGGCTCGTCACCGCCACGCCGTAGCTTGTCGCGCGCCCGCTCACCGAGAGGAGGATCGACGCCGCCACGATCAGGACGAGCAACTGCCCGACGAAGACAAGCCCCGTGACTCGCGTCTCTGTCATGGCGACTCTCCCGTGCTTTCTACGCCGGCACCACGGCTGCCCGCCGCGAGAGCCGACGCGCACCGGTGGCGGCCACGATGATGATCGCCACCGTCCAGAGCAGGACGATCTGACACACGAAGAAGGTGGGACGTGCCGATGGATCGATCGCACGGGAGAGCCATCCGTCCCAGGTGTTGAATGAGGTATGGAGCAGCAGCGGCGCGAGCATGCTGGCGCCGGTGCCGTTGTAGACGAACGCGAAGATGATCGACAGCGCGACAAGGACGGCGACGAATTCGCCGATGAAGAATGGGTAATTGCCGTTGCCTCGGACATTCTCGTACTGCGCGGTCATCGGGATCCACCAATTTGGCAAGTGCCAGAGCGCCCAGACCACGCCGAGGATCAGCGCCGCGGCGAGCGTGCTCCGACGCTCCTGTAGTCGTGGCAGCGCGTAGCCTCGCCACCCGAACTCCTCGCCGAGCGGCCCCCCGATAGGGAGGATGATGAGAAATAGGACGGGCACCGTGAACCAAGGATCGAGCTTGCCGAAGTCGATGATGCCGCCGAAGACGATGGTGAGCGCCATGGCTGAGAGGTAGAGAGCGGCAGTCCCGAAAAGCACGAAGGCGTACCAGCCGATCCCGATGCGCCAGCGGCGTACGCGCCCCAAGAGCTCCCGAACCCCAGCCCAGCCAGATTCTCTATGAGTGAGTACCACCGCTGAGATCAGCGGGCCGAACGTGCCCAGAAGGAACAGAAACGGTACGGTCAGGATCGCGATCACGTCGATCGCGTACGTGATCGCGTAGGCCAGAACGAAGAACGAGAGCACCTGATGCCTGAGCGCAAACGCGGCACGTGCGTGCATTCTGTGTGGCCTCCCATTCGAGCTTTGTGGCGAAGCGGAATGCTACGGATGGCGGCGCGCAGCCACATGCGTGCAAGCCCCGCGAGATCGGGCGAGAAGGCCCTCCTTCCTGGCGAGGCGCGCAAGGGCCAGCACTGTGGCACCGGGCTGGTTGCGGGTGGGAACATCGTCGCGATGAAGGCTCAGAGCGGTGCTGCCATGCGCGTGACGATCGCCGACGACTCGGTCCTCTTCCGCGAAGGCCTCGCGCGGCTTCTCGAGAGCTCCGGCTTCCAGGTGATCGGCCGCGCTGGAGACGGCAAGCAGCTGCTCGAGCTCGTCGCCGCGGACCGGCCCGACATCGCGATCACCGACATCCGCATGCCTCCGACGCATACCACCGAAGGGCTCGAGACCGCGGCCGTGATCCGAGAGCGTCATCCCGGCGTCGCGGTGCTGCTGCTATCACAGTACGTCGAGACCACTCACGCGCTGCGACTGCTGGAGCGTGGCGCGGACCGCATCGGCTATCTGCTGAAGGACCGCGTCTCCGACGTGCGGGAGTTCGTGGAGACCGTGCGGCGCGTCGCCGCGGGCGGGTCGGCCATCGATCCGGAGGTCGTCGCCCAGCTCGTGGTCCGCCGCCGTCACCGCGATCTCGTCGGCGATCTCACCGATCGCGAGCGGGACGTGCTGAAGCTCATGGCCGAGGGACGCTCGAACTCCGCGATCAGCGACGCGCTGTCGCTCAGTCCCAAGACCGTCGAGGGTCATGTACGGAGCATCTTCATGAAGCTGCAGCTCGAGCCCGCGGAGGAGGATCACCGGCGCGTCCTTGCCGTGCTCACGTACCTACGCGCCTGAGGCTTTGCGTCGGCGCTCGCGCGCGATCCAGGCCGCTTCTGGCGGCAGTCCCAGAGCTCGACGCTGCGCCGCCGGAAGGTACTTGGCACCTTCGCTGAGCGCCAGGCCGGAGACCTCGGCCCGGTGCTCGCGCAGGAACTCATACGTCAGGTTCGGCCGCTTCTTGCTCACCCCGCGCAGCACCCAGCCGATCGCCTTGCGGATGAAGAACTCGCGCTCGTGGAGCATGCCCGCCGCGAGCCGGGCGAACAGCTCGAAGTCGCCGCGCTCGTGGCTCAGCTGACGAAGCTGCGCGAGCAGCGCGGTTCGGCGCACCCAGAAGCTCTCATCGTGCGCCCAGGTCGGCAGCTTTCGGAGCGCGCTTCGCGATTCCCCGACGACGCCACCGATCACGTCGGCGGCGAGCCAGTCCACGTGCGCCCAGGTCTTCGAACGGCGCACGAAACCGATGAGCCACGGGAGGTCGTCCTCCTCGAGCAGCTCCGAGTACCGCGATAGCAGGGCGATGCCGGCGGAACGCAGTTCGTACACGTCGGTCGACCAGAGCTCGTCGACGATCTTCCGCAGCTCGGCGCGTGACAGGTCGCGGTGCTCACGCGCGAAGTCCATAGCGGCACGACGGATGTCCGGCACCGTCGCGCCGTAGAAGCGAAGGTCGCTCTTGAGATACGCCTTGCCGGCCGCGGCGCGCGCCGCCGAGCCGGCCTCGCGGTAGCGGCGTTCGAAGAACCGGCGAGCCGCTGCTGCAGTGGTCGCGCTCACTGACCGACGTCTTCGAACCAGCGAACGATCGCCGCGTCGTCGATGCCTGCGACATCGAGCTCGGCGTCACCCACGACGAGCACTGGGATGCGGATCACGTAGCGGTCGAGGAGCGCCGGGTCGTTCGTGATGTCGACGCGCTCGATGTCGAGCTTCACGCGCCGGCTGATGCGGCGGAGCGCCGCGAGCGCCTCGTCGCAGAGGCCGCAATCCGGTCGCGCCATGAGCCGGACGCGGATCACCAGTTCGCGGGAAGGCCGGCGACGTTCGGCGGCAGACGCACACCGGGCGGATGGATGACGTACACGGTCCCGGTCGATCCTCCGAGCCACACCCGCTCGAAATCGGCGCGGGGGTATACCTTTCGCGCCTGAGCGTTCGCGCGGACGGCGGGATCGTTCGTGATGACATCACCGTTCGCGGCGAAGCCGCGGATGACGAGCAGATGCCCGTTCGTGCTGGTGAAGAGGAAGCCGGGCAGCTCGCCGTTGATCGACGCGATCAGCGGGATCCCGGCCTCGATGAAGCGTTCCGCCTCGGTGAGCGAGCGCAGACGGGTGACGAGTCCTTCGAGACCGTACCCCGAGGCGTACGCCGTGTTGTACGGCCAGTTCCCGGCGCCCTTGTAGCTCCAGTCGTATGTGTAACGCGCGGCGTGATCAACCTGGCCGTCGGCGTGCAAGATGCCCGGGAACGCCGCCAGATCCGCTGCGCTCGGCCCCGTCTTCCAGAAGCCGAGCACCATCGCGGTCGACGTCGGACTGCACCACGCCTCTCCCCCACCGTCGTACTCGGGGTAGTGACCGGTGTGCGTCTCCTGGGAGAGCGTCGGCACGTCGAGGTCGCGGGCCGCGCCCCCGAACGCGCTCGGGATGGCGTACTGCGACGCGCGCGACGCGACCGCGGCGACGAGCCGCACGGCCGGCGTTCCGGTCGTCCCCGCCGCGCGGTGGAGCGTCACGCGAAGCTCGTAGGCGTTGAGCTCGGGCGCGCCGTTCGCCTTCTCGAACGTATCGACGTTCACTCGGCCGTCGCCGTCGTCCTGGCCCTTCACCGTGGTGCGGTGGATCGTGTCGTCGCCCGAGGCCCAGACCGCGAGCGTGTACCACTTCGTCGTGCGCGAGGCGCCGCTCGCGCGCAGCTGCACGTCGATCCACGTGCCCGACGGCGTCGTCGCGTTCCACGAGGCGACGAGCTGGTCGAATGCGAACGGCAGGCGCGTCATGGCCGAGGTCCACACGCCGCGCTCGTCGGCGATCGTGCGCCCGTACGGATCGGCGTAGCTCCCCTTCGACGGCGCGCCGATCTGCAGCCGCCCGTCGCTCAGGGCGGTCCCATCATGCGTGCCGGTATCGAGCGCGAGGCGCGCGAAACTTCGCGGTGTTGCATCGGGTGGGGCGCTGGCGGTCTGGGTAGGCGACGCGGTCAGCGGCGGGACGCTGACGGCCGCGCTCGGCGTGGCGGGGGTCGCAGCCGGACCGGTGGCCGACGGCTGGCCGCCTGAGCACGCTGCGAAGAGCAGCGCGCTCAGGGCCAGCCCGCGCACCAAGGTCACCAGTTCTTGTCGAGGCCCTCGACGTTGGCCGGCAAGGCGTGGCCGTGCGGATAGATGACGTACACGATCCCGGCGGAGCCGCCCAGCCACACGTTCTCGAAGTCGGCGCGTCCATAGATCTTGCGCACATCCGCGTTCGCGAAGACCGCGGGGTCATTCGCGATGACGTCGCCGCTCGCGGTGAACCCGCGGATCACCAGCAGGTGGCCGCTGGTCTTCTTGAACAGGAATCCCGGCAGCTTGCCGTTGATGGATGCCACGAGCGGGATGCCGGCCGCGATGAAGCGCTCCGCTTCCGCGAGAGACCGCAGCCGCGTCACGAATCCGTCCATGCCTGGGAACGTCGCGGCGTACGCGGTGTTGTCGGGCCAGTTGCCCGCGCCCTGGTAGTTCCAGTCATAGACGTAGCGAGCCGCGTGATCGACCTCGCCATCGACGTAGCCCGCGCCGGGGAAGGCCGCGAGTTCGGCGGCGGTGGGACCGCTACCCCACGAGCGGAGGACCATCGCGGTCGAGGTCGGGCTGCACCATGCCTCACCGCCGCCGTCGTACTCCGGGAACTCGCCGCGGTGCGTCTCCTGCGAGAACTGAGGAACGCTGAGCTCGCCGACCACGCCGGCGGGCGCGCTGGGGATCGCGAAGCTCGCGTCGGCCGAGGTCATCGCCGCGATCAGGCGCACCGCCGGGGTCGCCGTCGCGCTCGCGGCGTCCGCGCGGTAGAGCGTCACGCGCAGCTGATATGACGTGAGCGGGGCGGCCTTCTTCGAGCGGATGAAGGTGTCGATCGCGATGAAGCCGTCCGCGTCGCCCTGGGCGGACACGGAGGTCCGATGGATCGTTCCGTCTCCGGAGGCCCAGATCCCGAGCACGTACCACTTCGTCGTGCGCCCACTGCCCGTCGCCTGCAGCTCGGTCTTGATCCAGGTGCCGTCCGGCGTCGCCGCGTTCCACGACGCGACGAGCTCGTCGAACGCGAACGGCGACGTAACGGGAGCCGAGGTCCACGTGCCGCTGTGGTACGGGATCGCCAGCGGACCGCCGGCCGCGAATGGATCGGTGTACGTGCCGGCTGCGAGCGTGCCCGAGAGGGTCAGCACGCCGCCGCTCGCCGCGGTGCCGTCGTACGAACCCGCCCCCAGGTCGGATCGCACGAAGCTCGCCGAGGGCGCGCCGCCCTTGCTCGCCGCCGCGCCCGGAACCGAGCCGAGCACGATGGCCGCGACGACCAGAACAGTACCCGCGATGACAGTGGTGAAGCGGCGCGCCGTCATGGGTCCCCTCCTCATTCGCGCGGTTCGAAGTGAGGCTAAAGTCTGACACGTGAGCCCCTTGGCGCGCCCGGACCTCTTCTGGACCACCGAGCAGACAGCCGCGAAGCTCGGCGAGCCAGAGGTGCGGATCGTCGATTGCCGCTTTTCGTTCGAGGCCGATGCGAAACAGGACTACCTGAACGGACACCTTCCCGGCGCCGTCCATTGCAACTGGTCGACCGACCTCTCCACCGCGCCACCCGCGTCAGGGCATCCGCGCTGGATGCTGCAGGGTCCGGAGGCGTTCGCCGCGACGATGGGGCGCCTCGGCATCGGCAACGACACGATGGTCGTCGGCTACGACGCGGAGGGCGGGCATCACGCGGCGCGGCTGTGGCTCGCGCTGCGTCGTTACGGCCACGACAGGATGGCGGTCATGGAGGGCGGCATCCAGAAGTGGACCGCGGAAGGACGCCCGCTCGAGAAGGGCGAGGTCACGGTGGCACCGGCGCGTTTCGTTCCGCATCCGCGCGAGGGCGTCATCGCGACGAAGGACGAGGTCCTCGCCGCGGTGCGCACCGGCGATCCGTGGCTGCTCGACGTCAGGCGCGACAGCGAGTTCACCGGCGAGGAGAAGCGCGCGGCACGCGGGGGTCACATCCCCGGCGCGGTGAACATCCTCTGGAAGGACGCGCTGCGCGACGACTGGACGCTGAAGAACGCGGACGAGCTCGAGGATTTCTACACGAACGCTGGATTCGGGCCCGAGACCTCGACCGTGACCTACTGCCAGGCGGGCGTGCGCGCGGCCTTCACGCATCTCGTGCTCACAGCGCTCGGGCACGGCGATGTCCGCACGTACGACGGCAGCTGGGAGGAGTGGGGCAACGATCCCAGCCTTCCGATCATCGTCGGTCGGAGCTGACCCGGCGCCATCGATCGATCGCTCGTAAGTCATAGCCGTCACGTGTGACTTGAGCGTCGCGTCTCGGACGCGACCTGCTGCTGACCAGATCAGGATCGTCCTCGATTGAGCGCTCGTCGTGGCCTCGCGCTACCCATCGGCCTCGCGCTGCTCGCCTTCTCGACGGTGTGCACCGCAACACCGACGCTTCCGACAACGACTCCGACTCCGGACGGGCACAGAGCCACACCGCGTCCAGCGCCCGATCGGTACGAGGCCACCGTGATCGTGCCTGACGCGCGGTGGGTAGATGGGATCGCCGCCGGCGACACGCGGCTGTTCCTCGCGATCAACGTGCTCGGCGCGCGACCCGCCAACACCGAATCGCACGTCGCGGCCGTGCCACTCGCAGGCGGTGACCCAGTGGCGCTTCCGGGGACCGAAGGCCTTGGCGTCGCGGTCACGGGCATCGCTGTGTCCGGTGACGTCGTGTACTTCAGCCGCGTTGGCGGTCCCAGCCTGCGCGACAGTGGGGTGTTCCGATATTCGGGCGGACGGTCGGTGGCCGTCGTGGCCGGACCTCGCTCGACGCCGATGTCATGCGCAACCGGTGACGGTGTTCCCGTGGCGACGGCGGTGCTGTGTGCACCGGCAGCCATCGTCTTCAACGACGGCGGCGATCTTTTCATCGCCGACACCTACGAAGGTCGTGTTCGTCGCGTGAGCAAGGACACGATCACGACATACGCTGGTCGTGGCGGCTGTGGTGATGTCAACCCGCCGGGCAGCGGTCCGGCGACTTCTGCCGCCCTCTGCGCTCCAGAGCTTGTCGCGTGGAGCTCTGCCGGCGACCTCTACATCGCGCCAAAGGGCAGTCCCTGGATCGCGAAGGTCGATCCGGCGGGAGAGCTGAGCGTGTTCGTGAAGGACTTCGCGCCCAGCAGCCTCGCCGTCGATGCAAATGGCGCGCTGCTGGCCGGTGATGGGGCGGACCACCGGCTCGTCCGTTTCGACGCCGCCGGCACGCCGACCGTTGTCGCCGACGACCTCGGTTTCATCTCGGCGATCTCAGTCGGTCGCGATGGCTCGATCTACGTGCTGCACTCGACCGGCGCGGGTGGGATGGAGCGCGTTACGAGGGTGGGCGCGATCTAGCGCTCGAGGCCCGCGCGCTCGCGTTGAGCTCGGCCGCGAGATCCGGTGGGACGTCGGCCTCGATGCGGATGCCGGACTCCCGGTACTCCGTGTTCCGGAGCGTGCCGCGCTCGCGCACACGCTGGATCAGGCTGCCCTCCTGGTATGGCACCGTGACGTCGACCTTCGTCCAATGCGACGCCGCGACCGTGGCGAGCCGCTCGCGCAGCGCGTCCACGCCTTCACCGGTGTGCGCCGACACGAATACCGCCGCGGGGAACTCCGCGCCGAGCGCGTCGCGCAGCGCGGCGCCCTCCGCGCCGCGCAGTGTGTCGGCCTTGTTGAAGACGATGAGACTCTCGCGCGACGCGAGCCCGAGAGCGGCCAGCGTCTCGCGCACCACGATCATCCGTTCGTGCAGATTCGGATGTCCGGTGTCGACCACGTGCACGAGCAGATCGGCGT
>JBKPCZ010000167.1:0-6399 GCA_046727665.1 Chloroflexota bacterium | reverse complement strand
GCGCAGGCCGACGTCGATGACGCGCTGCACCACCTGCGGCCAGACGAGGCCGAGCGCGGTCGAGACCACGAGCAGGACCGCGGCGAAGACGAGGTTCCATTTGTAGGGTCCGACGTATTTGAGGAGGCGCCGGTACATCGAGAGCGACGGGCGCTTGCCCTCGGCACGCCCGCCCGGACCCCACATGAAGACGTGCATGCCGCCGGGTCCGCCCATTCCCATCATCTCGCTCAGCCTAGAGCAGGCGCGGCAGCGCGAAGTGTCGCGTCCGTCACTTCCCGAACCAGACCTGCGTGTATGCCTCCACGCCGATCGGGTGCGGCACGAGCCCGCGCACCTTCTTCGTCGCGGCGACCAGCGCGTCGGCGTGGATCAGCGGGATCCGCGCGGCGTCCTGCTGGATGAGCTTGGACACCTGCTTGTAGAGCTCGGTCCGCTTGCTCGCGTCCGCCTCGTAGCGCGCGCGGCGCAGGAGCTCGCGCGCCACGTCGCCCGCCCAGACTCCGCCGTCAGAGAAGAACGAGTCGGGATCCGCGCTCTCGCCGCTCGCTTCCGCGAGCCAGAGGGGCAGCCGCTCGGCGCGGGCGTCGGCGCGGTACGCGGCCCCATCTTCGGTACGCACCGTCGCGGTGATGCCGATCTTCGCGAGATCCGAGGCGATCGTCTCGGCGACGCGCCGCGGATCGGGATACTGCGCGCGCCAGCTGTTCGGATACCAGAGCTCGGTGGCAAAGCCGTTCGGAAAACCCGCTTCGGCGAGGAGCCGCTTCGCCGCCGCGGTGTCGTAGCGGTAGAACTCCACGATGCTGTCGTCGTAGCCGAGCATGCCGGGCGCGAGCAGCTGTGACGCGGGCCGCCCGGCGCCGCTGTACAGCGTCGTCGCGAGCAGCGGTTTGTCGATCGCCATCGCGATCGCGCGCCGGACCTCGACCTTGTCGAGCGGCCGGGCGGCGGCGGCGACGCCGAGGTAGACCGCGTTGAATGCGGACCGTGTCAGAAGCTGCAGGTTCGGATCGGCCTTCACCGTGGGCAGTGCCGCCGGGGTGATCTCGCGCGCCGCGTCGACACCGCCGGAGCGCAGCTCAGCGATGCGCGCGGGCTCGTCCCTGATCACGCGGAACATGACCCGGTCCGCGTATGGAAGGGCTTCGCCGTCGCGACCCTTCAGCCAGTACCCGGCGTTGCGCTCCAGCGTGATCTGCTGACCGGTCTGCCACGCGCCCGGCCGGAACATGAACGGCCCCGTGCCGGATGCGCCGGACGACGCCGACGTCGACCAGCCTGCGGGATCGTCGCGTATCGAGCGCGGGCTCACGATCGCGAAGCTGGGCATCGCGAGGTCCGCGAGGAGAGGCCCGAAGGGCACCTTCGTCGTGATGACGACGGTGGTGCTGTCCTTCGCCTCGACCCGCGCGATCGCGGACGCGTCGTCGAAGCCCTCCAGTAACGTCGCGAATGCCCGGTATGCGCTGCGGTCACCGCTCACCGCACCGCGCAGCGGGTGGGCGACGTGAGCTGCTCGCTCGAAGTTGAGCACGACCGCGGCCGCATCGAAGTCGGTCCCGTCGTGGAACTTCACGCCGCGGCGCAGCACGAACGTCCACGCGCGGCCATCCGAGGACACCGACCAGCTCTCCGCGAGCTTCGGCGCGATCTTGAATCCAGCCGGCTCGTAGTCCACGAGCGTCTCGAACACCTGACGCGTCACGAGGAGCGTGTTCACGTCGTTCGCGTTCCAGGGGTCGAGGGTCGCGGCGTCCGCGCTCAGCGCGACGCGGAAGCTGCCGCCCGGCTCGGCGCTGCCGGTCGGGGCGGCCGGCGTCGCTGTCGCCCCATCCGGCGCAGGGGCGAGCTGACACGCGGTGAGCGCGAGGATGGCCGCGGCGGTCGCGAGGCGCACCAGCATGGCGCCTCTAGTTGATCACTTCTCACCTTTGAGGCGCGGGTCGAGCGCGTCGCGGAGCCCGTCACCGATGAGGTACAGGCACAGGACGGTGAGGAAGATCACCACGCCAGGCGACACGACCAGCCACGGGGCGCGGTTGAAGTACGTCGAGGCGTTCGTCAGCATGTTCCCCCAGCTCGGCGTCGGCGGGATAATCCCGAGTCCAAGGTAGCTGAGCGCCGACTCCGTCAGGATGATCGAGCCCACGTCGATCGCGCTCAGGACGAAGATCAGCGGGAGCACGTTCGGCAGGATGTGCCGGAACATGATCCGCCAACCCGTCGCGCCGATCGTGCGCGCGGCGGTGACGAATTCCCGCTCCCTGAGCGCGAACGTCTGGCCACGCACGAAGTTCGTGATGCCCGTCCAGAAGAGGGCGCCGATAACGATCGTCAGCGTCAGCGGGCCCGGCGTGAACAGCGCGGAGAAGATGATGAGCAGGAAGATCGCGGGGACCGAATTCAGCGTGGTGATGAACCAGGTGATGATGTCATCGATGCGGCCGCGCTCGTACCCGGCGATCAGTCCGAGCAGGACGCCGATGGTGAGCTGGATGAAGGCGGCCATGAAGCCGACGAAGAGCGAGACCTGTCCGCCGTAGAAGAGGCGCACGGCCTGGCTGCGCCCGACCTCGTCCGAGCCGAAAACGTAACCGGGAGGATCGAGCGTCGGCGCGGAATAGGTGTGCAGCAGATCCTGTCTCTCGAACGACATCTGGAACACGTACTGCGAGAGGAGCGGCGCCGCGAGCGACAGCACGATCAGCACGATCAGCACGGCGGCCGAAGCCATCGTGAGGCGATCGCGCCGCAATCGGTACCACGCGTTCGACCAGAGGCCTGCCGAGGCACGCCGGACGGAGATGTCAATCCCGGCAACGGGGCCAACGCTCGCTTCCGTCGTCGTCGTCGCCGCCACTATTTCACCTTGATCCGCGGATCGACCACGGCGTACATGATGTCGCGCAGCAGGTAGCTGATCACCAGGAGCGCACTGGCCACCATCACGCCGGCCATGATGACCGGGTAGTCCTTGCTACGGGCGGCCGCATAGGTGAACTGCCCGACCCCCGGCCAGGTGAAGACCTGCTCCACGACCAGCGCGCCTGACACCAGCGCCGCCAGGATGCCGCCGAGCGCGGTCACCATCGGGATGAGCGCGTTCCTCAGCGCGTGCACGAACACCACCGTGCGTTCGGACAGCCCCTTCGCGTGGGCGGTCCGGACGTAGTCCTGAGAGATGACGTCGAGGGTCTCCGTGCGCAGGTACCGCGAGTAGTTCGCGATCCCAGCAAGGGCGAGCACGAACGCGGGCATGACGATGTGTTTTATCCGATCCGGGATGTCCCAGACATCGTGACCCACGGTGAGCACGCCCTGGCTCGGCATGAGCCCGAACGTCACCGAGAACACGATGATCATGAGGAGGCCGAACCAGAACGTCGGTACGGCGTGGCCGATGACGCCGAAGAAGCGCACGACATTGTCGATCCAGCTGCCGCGCTTCAGCGCCGCCACGACGCCAAGCGGCACCCCGATCGCCAGCTGCAGCACGAGGGCGGCCACCGCGAGCTGCAAGGTCGCCGGCAACCGCTCCAGCAGGAGCGGGAGCGCGGGACGGTTGTACTGGAGCGACTTTCCGAAGTCGCCCTGCAGGACCTGCAGGAGCCAGCTGCCGTATTGCTCGTAGATGGGCTTGTTCAGACCGTAGTGCTCGCGAAGCGCCTGGATGTCCTCTTCAGTGACGTTGAGCGCGCCGAAGGTGTAAAGCCGCACCGGATCGCCAGGCGAGAGGCGCGTTATGAGGAAGACGATGACCGAGATCCCCAGCAGCGTGGGGATCGCGTAGATCAGGCGCCGGATGATGTAGGTGCGCACGCGTGACGGCCCTCCACGCGATCGGGCGGCGGCAGATCCGCCGCCGCCCGATCAGGTCTCAGCTTGCCGTTACTTCTTGATCCACCACTTCTCGATGTTCCAGTCGGCGTTCGGGCTGAACGATCCGGGCTCGATGCCACGGATGTTGGACGCTGTCGCCAGGATGCGATTCTGCGCGAAGCCGAACATGTATGGCGCGTCGTCGTTCAGGATCTTGTTCATCTCCTGATACGCCTTCTGACGCGCTCCCTGGCTGCAGTCCGGGCCGTTGCGGCCCGTCTCGATCAGCTTGTCGACCTGCGCGTTGCTGTATCCGACGAAGTTGTTGCCAGCCTTGGTCGGGCTGGCGACGTTGCTCGAGTGCCAGATCGTGAACGGATCCGGGTCGGCACCGAGCTGCCAGCCGATGATCACAGCCTCGACCTCGGGCGATCCGCCGGTCAGCTTCGGCACGAGTGCCTCGAAGGCCTCGAGCTTCGGGGTGATCTTCACGCCGACCTGCTTGTACTGCTCGACCGCCACCTGCAGGAACGTCTCACGAGTCTTGTTGCCCTGGTTGGTGACGACCGTGATCGCCAGCGGCTTGCCGTCCTTAGCGTAGATGCCGTCGGCACCCTTGGTGTAGCCGGCCTGCTTGAACAGGTCCTCGGCCTTCGTCTTGTCGTACGCGTACGCGTTGAGGCCGACGCCTGCCGCCCACGACACGGGCGGGTGGTGCGCGAGCTGCTTGGTGCCCTCACCGAAGAGGACCGCCTTGACGACCTCGTCGACGTTGATGCCGTACATCAGACCCTGGCGAATGCGCTTGTCGCCGAGGAACGCGACGTTCGGGTTGTTCGTGCGCCAACCGATGTAGACGTAGCCGTTGTCGGCCCACTTGTAGAGCTTCACGTTGTCGGCCTTCGACAGATCGGCGACGTCAACGGGCTGGGCGAGCGTCATCGTGAGCTCGCCGGTCTTCATCTGGGCGGCCGCGACCGTTGAGTCGGCGACCACCTTCTGCACGTACTCCTCGATGAGCGGAGCGCCCTTGAAGTAGGTGTCGTTCCGCGTGAGGATGACCTGGTCGCCCTTGCGCCATTCCTTGAACTTGAACGGGCCACTCGCGACGGGCGGCGCGTTGTTCTCGGGTGCGTCATCGACGACCTTCTTGATGTCAGCGTCATCCGTGTACTTGCCGAAGATGTGCTCCGGCATCGGCGCCGAGCCGAAGACGTTGATGAGCGCCGGGCAGAAGATCTTCGTGAACTTGACGGTGAACTTCTTCGGGTCACTCTTGTCGACCACGATCCCGGAGATGCTCGTCGCCTTCCCGGTCGAGTAGTCCTGGTAGCCCTCGATGTCGTTGAAGACGCTCTTGTTCGGCGTTACGAGGCTGCGCCCCTGCATCTTCACGCGTGCGAGGAAGTCGTTACCGGTGATGGGCTTGCCGTCCGACCAGTTCGCCTTCGCGTCGACGGTCCAGCTGAACGTGAGCCCGTCGGAGCTGACGGTCCACGAACCGAGGTTCGGTTTGACCTCCGCGTTCTTGGGATCGACGCGGATGAGCGCGTCGTAGATCTTGCCGCTCACGAGCGACGACGTCGCGTCGTTCGAGGTCGCGGGATTGAGCCGCTGGATGTCGCTGAACGATCCGTAGATCACGCGCCCACCGGGTGTCGGCTGGTCCGCGGCGGCGGTGCCCGATGGTGCTCCCGTGGCCGTCGGGCCGCCGGGCTGGGTGCACGCCGAAGCCACGAGCATCGACGCCGCCAAGACGACGATGAGGACCCGTGCGGTGCGTTGCTTTGCTGCCATGTGTCCCCCTCTTGCTCCTTTTGCTCTACCCACGGTGATCGGTCGCAGAGTCTATCCGGGCGGCCGACTACGCCACCCAGCCGTTTATACGGACCGTCGGCGCCGTCCGTTCACTTCTGCACATCGACCGCCCACGGACGGTCGCGAGGCAAGCTTGGGACAACGAAGCGAGTAGGTAGGGTTCGTCGAGGTCGAGCAGGTTATCGATCGCTTCGTGCTACTTCGCTCGTGACGGCCGGTCACGGCCCAGCGCCTAACGGGCGCGGGCCGGCGGGCTAGGAACGAGAGGTCACAGGATCCGCGTCAGCGCGCTCCATATCCGAACGTTCGGACGATGAGCCAGCGCGACGGTACTTGCCCACGATGATCGGCTTCCAACCTTTGCCGTCGACGTTCATCTCGACCCTGAAGATCAGGCCGCCGTCGGCGAGCTCAAAGACCGTGTTGCCGCTGCCCTCTTGATGGAACGAGAGGGTGTCGCCCTCCCACTGGCCCGTGCCGGGAGCGCCTGGCGGACTGCCGAAGCTGTCGAACCAGTGGAGCGTGTAGTGCTTCTGCTTCGTATCCCAGCCGATCACGCCGTGACCGGCGAGAAGCGTCGTGCTGCCGGACTTCTCGACGTAGTCCGTGATCGCGAAGTGGCCGCCAAGATCGGTGCGGAAGACGAACGTTCCCGTCGCTTTCGTTTCGCTCGTGTGGGGCGAGCCCTGGATCTGCTCCTCGCCGATCCACTTGCCGCTCAGCTGCTCCAGCTTCTTGTGCTGCTCGCTCGGCTTGGGC
>JBKPCZ010000166.1:0-11451 GCA_046727665.1 Chloroflexota bacterium | reverse complement strand
CGCTTCGCGAGGATCGCGGTCTCCTTCTCGACGATCTCCATGAGCTGATCGGTCACGAGGTTCTTGAAGATGACGATCTCGTCGATACGGTTGAGGAACTCCGGCCGGAACTGGCCGCGCACCGCGTCCATCACGCGCTTGCGCATGAGGTCGGGTTGCTCGGCGAGCTCGGCGATGAACGTCGAGCCGACGTTGCTGGTCATGATGATGACGACGTTCTTGAAGCTCACGGTGCGGCCATGGCCGTCGGTGAGACGGCCGTCGTCGAGGATCTGGAGCAGAACGTTGAAGACGTCGGGATGCGCCTTCTCGATCTCGTCGAGCAGGAGCACCGCGTACGGTCGGCGGCGCACCGCTTCGGTGAGCTGTCCGCCTTCCTCGAAGCCGACGTAGCCGGGCGGCGCGCCGATGAGACGCGCGACGGTGTGCTTCTCCATGTACTCGCTCATGTCGAGCCGGACCATGGCCTTCTCGTCGTCGAAGAGGAATTCCGCGAGCGCCTTCGCGAGCAGCGTCTTGCCCACGCCGGTCGGGCCGAGGAAGAGGAACGAGCCGAGCGGCCGGTTGGGATCCTGCATGCCCGCACGCGCGCGGCGCACCGCGTTCGCGACAGCGGTCACCGCCTCATCCTGACCGACGACCCGCGCGTGGAGGTTCTCCTCCATGCGCAGCAGCTTGGAGACCTCGCCCTCGAGGAGCTTCGTGACCGGGATGCCGGTCCACTTCGCCACGACGTCGGCGATGTCCTCGGGCGTGACCTCCTCGGTGAGCAGCTTCTCGCCGCGGTGCAGCGCGGCGAGCTTCTCCTCGGCGGCGCTCACCTCGCGCTCGAGTGCGGCGAGGGTGCCGTACTTCAGCTCGGCGGCCTTCCCGTATTCGGCGGCGCGCTCGGCCTTCTCGATCTCCATGCGGACCTGCTCGAGCTGCGACTTCTTCTCGCGGATCTCCTGGATCGCCGCCTTCTCTTGCTGCCAGCGCGAGCGGAGGCCTTCGGAGGATTCCTTCAGGTCCGCGAGCTCCCGCTCCAGACGCGCGAGGCGCTCCTTGCTGGCCTCGTCGGTCTCCTTGCGGAGGGCCTCGCGCTCGATCTCGAGCTGGCGGATGCGCCGCTCGACCTCGTCGAGCTCCGCCGGCATCGAATCGATCTCCATGCGGAGCTTCGATGCGGCCTCATCCACGAGGTCGATGGCCTTGTCCGGCAGGAACCGGTCGCTGATGTAGCGCGCCGACAGCGTCGCGGCGGCGACGAGCGCGGAGTCCTGGATGCGCACGCCGTGATGGACCTCGTAGCGCTCGCGCAGACCACGCAGGATCGAGATCGTGTCCTCGATCGTCGGCTCCCCGACGTACACCGGCTGGAAGCGCCGCTCGAGCGCAGCGTCCTTCTCGATGTGCTTGCGGTACTCGTCCAGCGTCGTCGCGCCGATCGTGTGCAGCTCTCCGCGGGCGAGCATCGGCTTCAGCATGTTCGCGGCATCGACCGCGCCCTCGGCCGCCCCGGCGCCGACGACCGTGTGGAGCTCGTCGATGAACAGGATGATCTGGCCCTCGCTCGCCGCGATCTCCTTCAGCACCGCCTTGAGACGCTCCTCGAACTCCCCCCGGTACTTCGCGCCGGCGAGCAGCGAGCCGATGTTCAGCTCGAAGATGCGCTTGTCCTTCAGGCCCTCGGGGACGTCGCCGCGCACGATGCGCTGGGCGAGGCCCTCGACGATCGCGGTCTTGCCCACGCCCGGCTCGCCGATGAGCACCGGGTTGTTCTTCGTGCGGCGCGACAGGACCTGGATGACCCGGCGGATCTCCTCGTCGCGGCCGATGACCGGATCGATCTTGCCTTTCCGCGCGAGATCGGTCAGCTCGCGCCCATACTTCTCGAGCGACTGGTACTTCCCCTCAGGATTGGCGTCGGTGACGCGCTGGTTGCCGCGCACGTCCTTGAGCGCGCTGAGCACACGCTCGTGCGTGATACCCAGGCGCTTCAGCGCCTGTCCGGTGTAGCCGTTGTCGGCGGTCATCGCGAGCAGCAGGTGCTCGGTGGAGACGTACTCGTCGCCGAGCGACTCCGCCTCTTTCTGCGCGGTCTGCAGCACGCGACCCAGACGCGCCGACGCGCCGATCTGCACGTTCCCCGACACCTTCGGCTGGCGCTCGAGCTCCGTGGTCAGCGCGCCGGCGAGCTGCGCGGGCTGCACGCCCAGCGCGGTGAACACGCTCGGCACGACCCCGCCCTGCTGGTCGAGCAGCGCGGCCGCGAGGTGCTCGACGTCGATCTGGCTGTGTCCGTTGTCGCGTGCGCGCTGTTGCGCGCCGATGATGGCTTCCTGTGACTTCTCAGTGAGCTTGTTCGGATCGATCACTTCATTACCTGCTCAAACCTGTTCAATCTCTGGCCTAAAGCATTCCCTTGCGCGGGTCTTCGTCCGCGCGCGACGCCGCGAGATGCTGGACGAGCTCACGTTCCTTTTCGGTGAGCTTGGTCGGAAGCACGACCTTGACGGTGACGTACAGATCGCCGTGTCCGCCGGTCACGCGCGGCATCCCCTGCCCCGCGAGCCGGATGGTCCGGCCATTCTGCGTCTCCGGCGGAATGCGGAGAGACACCCGTCCCTTGAGCGTCGGCACAGTCACCTCGGCACCAAGCAGCGCCTCGTGGAGCGCGACCGGCAGATCCATACGCAGATCGTCACCGTCGCGCTGGAAGACCGGATGCGGGCGGACGCGCACTCGCAGATAGAGATCGCCGGCCGGCCCGCCACCACCACCGGGCGCGCCCTGCCCCGCGAGACGGATGCGCTGGCCATCGCGCACGCCCGCGGGGATCTTCACGCTCAGACGACGTGTCGTCGCGTCGGGCAGCCGCATCTCCACCGACCGCTCGGTGCCCTTGTACGCCTCGGGCAGCGTGATCTCGACTTCGCTTTCGACATCGGCGCCGGCGACTGATCGGCGGCGCCGCGTGCCGGGTCGTCCGAAGAGGGGACCGGCATCGAAGTCCGCGGTTCCCTCACCGAAGAGCGTGCGGAAGAAGTCGGAGAACCCGCCCTCTTCGCCGTTGAACGGGCTTTGTCCGGGCGGGCCGGTGTAGACCCACTGGAATCCGCCCGGCTGCTGACCGCCGTTCTGGAATCGCGCCCAGTCGGGCCCGACCGTGTCGTACCGCTTGCGCTTCTCGGGATCGGAGAGGACCTCGTTGGCCTCGTTGATCTCCTTGAAGCGCTTCTCCGCCTCCGGCTTCTTGTTCACGTCGGGGTGGTGCTGGCGCGCGAGCTTGCGGTATGCCTTCTTGATCTCCTCGGCGCTCGCGTTCTTCGAGACGCCGAGTGTCTTGTAGTAGTCCTTGTATTCGACCGGCATGCCTGTTCATCGCAGGGGGAGAACCCCCTGCAACCCCCCTCAGTGCGCGGGTGGCGGGACGGCCGCCGCGTGCGCGGCGGCTTCGATCTGCGCCGGCGTCATCGTCGGCTGTCCCGGTTGGAGCGCGGTCCTCAGGACCTGGTCGATGTTCTCGACGGTCTTGATCTCGACCGTGTCGAGCACTTCCTTCGGGATGTCGATCAGGTCCTTCTTGTTCTTCTCCGGAAGGATGAAGGTCTTGATACCGGCGCGGTGCGCGGCGAGCAGCTTCTCCTTCACCCCGCCGATCGGGAGCACGCGACCGCGCAGCGTGATCTCGCCGGTCATCGCGACGTCGCGTCGGACGCGGCGTCCCGAGAGGGCGGACACGATGGCGGTCGCCATCGTCACGCCAGCGGACGGCCCATCCTTTGGGATGGCGCCCGCGGGGACGTGGATGTGCATGGCGTGATCCTCGAAGAAGCCCTTCGGGATTCCGAACTCCCGCTCGTGCGCTCGCACGTACGAGAGCGCGGCGCGGGCGGACTCCTCCATCACCTTGCCGATCTGGCCGGTGAGCGTGAAGTCCTCGTCTTTCCCGTCGATGACCGTGGCCTCGACGGTGAGGACATCACCGCCCGCCTCGGAGACCGAGACGCCCGTTGCGGCGCCGACCTGATCCTCTTCCTCGGCCAGGCCATAGTCGAAGCGCTGTGGTCCGAGGTACTCGGCGACGTGGTCGAGCGTGATCTCGACCTTGTCCGTCTTTCCTTCGGCGATCGCTCGCGCGACCTTGCGGCACATCGTGCCGATCTCGCGCTCGAGGTTCCGGACACCGGCCTCACGGGTGTAGCGGCGGACGAGCTCGCGCAGGACCTCGTCGCCGATCACGAGCTTGGGCGCGATGGCGGGCGTCACGGCCGGCTCGACGTTGGTGCCCTCCAGCTGCCCGTCAGCCTTTTCCGCAGCCGGCGCCGCGCCGTCCGACTTCACGGTACCGTCGGTAGTCGAGCCACCCGCGAGCCCGTGCTGCTTCAGCTGGCGCGGGACCAGGTAGCCCTTTGCGATGTGGAGCTTCTCGTCCTCGGTGTAACCGGGGAGACGGATGATCTCCATGCGGTCGCGGAGCGGCGGGATGATCGTGTCCTCGACGTTGGCCGTGGTGATGAAGATCACCTTCGACAAGTCGTACGGCACCTCGAGGTAGTGGTCGGAGAACGTGTTGTTCTGCTCCGGGTCGAGCACCTCGAGCAGGGCCGAGCTCGGATCGCCGCGGAAGTCCGCGCCGACCTTGTCGATCTCGTCCAGCATGAACACGGGGTTCACCTCGCCCGCGGTCTTCATGTTCTGGAGGATCCGGCCGGGAAGCGCGCCCACGTAGGTGCGGCGGTGACCGCGGATCTCCGCCTCGTCACGGATACCACCGAGCGACATGCGGATGAACTTGCGTCCCATCGCGCGCGCGATCGACTTGCCGAGGCTCGTCTTGCCGACGCCGGGCGGACCGACGAAGCAGAGGATGGGCGCGCGCAGGTTCTGCGAGAGCTTGCGCACGGCCATGTACTCGATGATCCGGTCCTTCACCTTCGGCAGTCCGTAGTGATCCTCGTCGAGGATCTTCGCGGCCTGCGCGATGTCCCAGTCGTCGTTCGCGGCTGTCTTCCACGGCAGCGACACGAGCCAGTCGACGTAGGTGCGGATGACGCCGGTCTCCGGTGACGCCTGCGGGATCTTCTCGAGACGGCCGATCTCCTTGAGCGCCTTCTCCTTCACCGGATCGGGCATGCCGGCCTGTTCGATCTTCTCTTTCAGCTCGCGCACCTCGGAGCCCTGGTCGTCGTCGCCGAGCTCCTTCTGGATGGCCTTCATCTGCTCGCGCAGGATGTATTCGCGCTGCGTCTTGTCCAGCGTCTGCTGGACCTCGCTCTGGATCTTCTGTTTCAGCTCGAGGATCTCGTTCTGCTTCGCCAGGAACACGCCCAGGAAGCGCAGCCGCTCGATGACGTTGCGCGTCTCGAGCAGGTGCTGCCGCTGCTCCAGCGTGAGGTCCGGGCTGGACGCGACGAGATCCGAGAAGTGCGACGGGTCGTCGGTGTTCTTCGCGGTCATCGCGAGCTCGGGCAGGATCGAGCCGCCGTTGTCGACGTACCGCTCGAAGAGCGCCTTCACGTTGCGCAGCTGCGCCTCGCGCTCGACCGCGTCACCGAGCTCCTCGGTGATCGGCTCGAACGTGACGCGGAAGAAGCGAGACTCCGGCTGGTAGCCGGTGATCTTCACGCGCTGCGCGCCCTGAACGATGATCTGCGCGCTGCCGTCCGGGATCCGGAGCAGGCGCACGATCTCGGCGACGGTGCCGACGTTGTAGATCTGCTCGGGCTGCACGTCATCGATCTCGGCATCGCGCTGGGCGACGAGCACGATGAGGTGCCGCTCCTCCGCCATCGCGGCGTTGATGGCGGCGACGGACTTCTCACGGCCCACGCCGAGGGGCACGACCAGCTTCGGGAACACGACCGCTTCGCGCAGGGGTACCACGGGTAGATCGCTCGGATACGCGGCGCCCTCCGGTGTGGTCGTCTTGGTCTCGTCCGTCATTTTGTCCTCTGTTTCTTTTCGCGGCTCGGTCATTCGCGTCTGATCTATCGCCTGTGAGAACGGCGTGGCCGGGCGCTTGATTCCGCCCGGCCACGCGATCTCCCTCGCACTGCTACTGCTTCGCGTTCACCTTGATCGACCGGGGCTTCACGTTCTCGGCCTTCGGCAGGGTGAGCTGCAGAACGCCGTGCTCGAACGTGGCGTCGACCTTGGTCGGATCGATGGCCATCGGAAGCGTGAACGCGCGCTGGAACTTGCCGACGCGTCGCTCCTGACGGAGCCAACCGTCCTCGGTCACGTCCGCCTGCGTCTTCGTCTCACCGTTGATCGAGACGGAGTCACTGGTCGCGTTGATGTCCAGCTGATCAGCCGTCACGCCCGGGAGATCGGCCCGCAGGTGGTACGCGTCCTTCGTCTCCCAGAGGTCGACCGGGACCGCAACATGGCCCGCAGCGAGCCCCGTCCACGTGTTGGGACGGATGAAGCTCTCCTCAAAGAGACGATCCATGGCATCACGAAGCGAAACGATGTCGGTCATCGGGCGGAAACGAGTGATGGTCATGTCGTCTTTCTCCTTATTTAGAAGCGCGTGCCTTCGTTTCGGTCGCGCTTCGGTCTTTCTTCGGCAGTGGCCGCCTCGCCGCCGGCGTCCTCTTCCTCGCCGCTGAGCTCCGCGAGCTCCCGCATCAGGTCCTCCATGAGATCGGTGGCATCGCGCATGTGAAGAAGCAGCTTCACGCCCGCGAGGTTCACGCCACGGACCTGGGTGAGATACCGGATCACGCGCACGCGCTGGAGATCCTCGTCCGAGTAGAGGCGGATGTTCGTTTCGGTCCGTACCGGCTCGAGCAGCCCCTCCTCTTCGTAGATCCGCAGGGTGCGCGGATGGCAGCCCGCGAGGCCGGCCGCGATCGAGATGACGTAGACGGGTCGCCGACCAAGTGCCACGGCATTTATATATGCCCTATCAACGCCGTTGTCAAGGTTCTTCCTACCGGGTTGGCGAGCTCGTTCGGGCGTTCCCCGGCCGTCCGAGCGCGCGCCGACCGACGCAGACAGTGGCGTGCCGGCTGACGGCGCGGCTGATGCGACAATCGCGCCCCCGTGCGCTTCGGCCTCGACTTTGGCACCTCGAACACCTCGGTCGCCGTCTGGGACGGCGAACGCTCGACGGTGCTGCCCATCGACCCGCTCGCCGGGGCCGCGATGCCCACGGTCCTGTACGTCCGAAGGGACGGCTCGAGCCTGGTGGGCCGGCCCGCGATCGAGGCCTACCTCAGTGACAACCGCGAGCGCGGCCCGATCAAGCGCGAGTTCAAGTCGCTCGGCATCCGGCTGGAGTCATCCAACCCGCGGCAGAAGACGGTCGAGGCGCAGATCTACACCGACACGTCATCGCCCGGCCGGCTCTTCCAGGCGCTGAAGACGTTCCTCGGCGATCCGCTGGATGTGCGCACGAACGTGTTCGGCGAGGCGCAGGGGCTCGAAGACCTCATCGCCGTGGTGCTCGCGCACGTTCGCGAGCGCGTGCGCGAGCTCGTCGGCGAGGCCCCGGCCGAGATCACCGTCGGCCGGCCCGTCGAGTACGTCGGCGGTGCGGCGACCGAGGCGCGGGCGGTGGCACGCATGCGCCGCGCGGCCGAGCTTTCGGGCTTCAGCGAAGTGCGCTTCGCCTTCGAGCCGGTCGGGGCCGCGCACGCCGCCGACGTCACGACCGGGCTCACGCTCGTCTTCGACTTCGGCGGCGGCACGCTCGACCTCGCGATCGTTCGACGCGAGCCTCGACGCGATGGCCACGGCGACGGCCACGCGCTCGAGGTGCTCGCGACCGCCGGCGGGCCGATCGGCGGCGACCGCTGCACCGAGCGAGTGATCGACGACATCGTCGCGCCGCAGCTGGGGTCGCGCGCGGCGTGGGGTCCGAAACGGCTGCGGCTCCCCGCGTTCATCGTGAACGCCCTGCACGACTGGCACGCGCTCTCCGCGTTGAACGAGAAGCCGCTGCTGGAGGCGCTCGACGATCTCGTCCGCCAGGGCGCCCCGCGGCGCGAGCTCGCGGCGCTGCGGAGCGCGATCGAGCTGCAGCTCGGCTACGAGATCTTCCTCGTCGCGGACACCACGAAGATCGCGCTCTCGAGCGCCCCGGCGGCCATCCTCTCCTATCACCGCGCCGCGGTCGACGTCGACGCCCGTCTCACGCGCGGGCGGTTCGAGCGCCTCATCGACACGCTGCTGACGGACACCGAGGCGCTCATCACCGACGTGCTGGTGCGCGCGATGGTGAGCGGGGCCAACATCGCGGAGGTCGTCATGACCGGTGGATCGAGCGCGATCCCAGCGTTCCGGGCGCTCCTCGCGCGGCGCTTCCCGAACGCGCCGGTGCGCGACGCTGCCGCATTCACCAGCGTCGCGGCCGGTCTTGCGATGCCCGGCGTCGAGGAGGCCGCGCTCGCACGTTGACGCCGCGTATGCTCGCTGAGATGGGGCGCCTCGCTCCACTTCGTGGCTACGTGACCGCCCTCGCGGCCGTGGTCCTGGTCAGTATCGTCATCGGCGCGATCGAGGCGCGCGCTCATGTCGCGAACATTTCGATGCTCTATCTGATGGCGGTGCTCGGGGCCGCGACTCTCCTCGGCCGCGGGCCGGCCATCACCGCGTCGATCGCGGCGTTCCTCGCCTTCAACTGGTTCTTCGTCGACCCCGTTCACACGCTCACCGTCGGCGATCCAAAGGAGTGGTTCGCTCTCGTGCTCTTCCTCGTCACGGCGGTGATCACGAGCCAGCTCGCAGCGGATCAGCGCGACCGTGCCCGCGAAGCGGTGGATCGCGCGCGTGACGCGACGCTGATGTTCGAGGTCGCTCGCGTCCTCGGCGAGCCCGATCTGGACACCGCGCTCACCGCGGTGACCGAACGTCTGCGCGAGGGCCTCCGCGTCGCGGGCGTGGTCGTCGAGCTTGAAGGCGATGGCGGCCCGCACCGGACGATGGCGGGCGACACCGCCGCGGTCAGTGATGCCGACATAGGCTCGCTGGCGGCCTGGATCCCGTCATCGCGCTCGGCGACGGGGGCCGGCGCGCGCTGGATCCGCGTGCTGGACCCACACAGCTCCGGCATCTCGTCACGCGACGAGCGCGTTCACGCCGTGCCGCTGCGCGCCGGCGGACGACGCATCGGCACGCTCGCGATCGTCCGGGCCTCGCCCCTCCCTCAGAGCGCAGACGATCGCATCCTCACATCAGTGGCGACCCAGCTCGCGGGCGCGATCGAGCGCTCACGGCTACGGCGGCGCGCGACGGATGCGGAGATCCTCCGACGCACCGACGAGCTGAAGAACGCGTTGCTCGGCGCCGTGTCGCACGACCTTCGCACGCCCCTCGCGTCGATCGTCGCGTCCGCCGGCAGCCTGCGCCAGACCGATGTGCGGTGGACGGACGCCGAACGCGAGAGCTTCCTCTCCGACATCGAGCACGAGGCCCGCCGTCTCACGCGGATCGTCGGCAATCTGCTCGACCTCTCCCGGATGGAGTCGGGGACCCTCCATCCGGAGCGCAGCTGGTACGACCTTGCCGCGCTCATCGACGACGTCGTCGGCCGCCTGCGTCCGCTCACGCAGGAGCATCCGGTCGAGGTGCGCGTGCCAGAGGACCTTCCGCCGATCTCGCTGGATTACGTCGAGATCGACCAGGTCCTGTCGAACCTCATCGAGAACGCCGCCCGTCACACGCCGGCTGGGACTCCGATCGCGATCAGCGCGCAGGTCGAGGGGGACGAGGTGGTCGTCGAAGTATCGGACGACGGACCAGGGGTGCCGTCGGACGCGCTCGATCGCGTCTTCGAGCCGTTCTTCCGCGGGCCCTCCGGTGGGCCCCCGCGCGGCACCGGCCTGGGACTGGCCGTTGCGCGCGGCCTCGTCGAGGCCCACGGCGGCCGCATCTCGGTGCGCAACCGGCCGGGCCGCGGGGCGGTATTCCAGTTCACGCTTCCGGTGAAACAACCGGCGAGAGCGGGTGCGCCCTCGTGACACCGAACGCCGGCGCGCACATCCTGCTCGTCGACGATGAGCCGGCGATCATCCGGGCCGTGCGCGCGAACCTCGGCAGCCGAGGGTTCCGCGTCGACGTCGCGCAGTCCGGCCAGGAGGCGCTTGAGCGCGTCGAGTCGCATCCGGACCTCATCCTCCTGGATCTGGGCCTTCCCGACCTCGACGGTCTCGATCTCATCCGCGCGCTCCGCGGTCGCGGGCGCGCGCCGATCATCGTCCTCTCGGCGCGCGGCGCCGAAAAGGACAAGGTGCGCGCGCTCGATCTCGGCGCCGACGACTACCTGACGAAGCCCTTCGGCATCGAGGAGCTGCTCGCGCGCATCCGCGTCGCTCTGCGTCATACCCTTCGGACCGGGACGGACGAGCCGGTATTTCGCGCGCGCGGCCTCACCGTCGACATCGAGCACCGACGCGTCACGGTCGAGGGCGACGAGCTGCATCTCACACCGACCGAGTACGCGCTCCTCACCGCTCTGGTGCGCCACGCGGATCACGTCGTCACCGACGCGATGCTGCTGCAGGAGGTCTGGGGGCCGGAGTACGGCGACGAGGACCACTACCTGCACGTCTACGTCGCGCGTCTTCGCAAGAAGCTCGAACGGGATCCACAGACGCCCCGCTATATCGCGACCGAGCCGGGGATCGGCTACCGGCTCCTGACCGAGGAGGCCTGACGCGCGGACCGCTCGTGTTGAGCGAACGTTGAGCCCGCGGCGCGATCCGATGACGTGGTGTTGAGCATCGCAGCGCACGCTGGACCCATCGCACTACCAGAGCGCTTCGGCGACGCCTTGGCGCCGGACCGCGCGGACCTGTCCCTGCCGCGGATGGCGGTTCCCCATGTGATCGTGCCGATCGCCCGGCTCGATCGCGCCGCGCTCAATGCGCTCGCGTTCGCTCGGTCGATATCGGCGGACGTCACGGCGGTGCATGTCGCCGATGACGCCGCGGCGGCCGAGCGCATGCGCGAGCGATGGCGCTCGCGCGATGACGGCATCGCGCTCGTCGTCATCGAATCGCCCTATCGCGCGCTCATCCCCCCGCTCCTCGCGTACGTCGATGCCCGGGCGCGGCAGGACCCGGAGCGTCCCATCACCGTCGTGCTGGCCGAGTTCGTCCCGCGCCACTTCTGGGAATACGTGCTGCACGATCAGACGGCGCTCCGCCTCAAGCTTCGGTTGTTCTTCCGACCGAACACGGTGGTGGTCGACGTGCCGTACCACCTCGCCGCGAGTGGCGACAGCGACGGCGCGGAGCTCTAGCCGAAGAGCGCCTTGCGCACCCCGGCCTCGTCCTTCGTCGGCGCGAGGACGACGACGCGGTCGCCGACCTCGAGCTTGGTGTCGTCGTCGGCGTGCAGAACGGAGCCCTTTCGGACGACGCCTCCGACCGCCGCGCCCGCCGGTAGCCCGAGGGACGAGATGCTCCTGCCCGCCGAGGGCGTGCCCGGCGCGATCTCGGCCTCGATGAGCTCGAGGTG
>JBKPCZ010000165.1:0-6974 GCA_046727665.1 Chloroflexota bacterium | reverse complement strand
GATCATCGGCGCTGAGCACGCCCGGGCCGAGTAGCCGCGACCGCAAGTCGGCGCGGCCGCCAAAGCGCGTCCCCGGTGGTCCGATCGACGAGCCCGTGCGCGCTCGATGCGACGATCCGGCACCGCCCGAGCTCATCCATGGCATCGAGCAGTTCAACGCCGGCGAGTTCTTCGAGCAGCATGAGACGCTGGAGCTTCTGTGGCGTGACACGCGCGCTCCGGTCCGCGGCCTGTATCACGGCATCCTCCAGGTCGGCGTCGGGTTGCACCACTGGCGCAACGGGAACTTCCACGGCGCGTCCACCTTGCTCGAGGAGGGCATCGAACGCCTTCGCCCATTCGCACCGCGCTGTCAGGGCGTCGACGTTGACGCGCTGATCGGCGACGCGACGATGGCGCGCGAGCGGCTCATCGCGCTTGGTGCCGAAGGCATGCGCCGCGTTGACATCACCTGGGTCGCACCGCGGATACGCTTCACGCCGTGACCTCTGCCTGCGGCTTTCGGGACCAGCTATCGCCGCTCCATCAGTCGCGCCACGAATGCGTCCCATGGACGCTCTCGACAGCGGTGTCACGAGGCCGTCTCGCGAACGCGGCTCACGCAGGTGCCCCTCCCGCAGGCGCCACTTCGGCATGAGCGACGGCAACGAGGCGCGAACTTGGGCGCAGCGCCTCGGCGCGGTCGGCGTGTGGACGCTCGACGTCGAGCGTCTCTCCGCCGCGGCCGCGCGCGACTATGTCCGCGAGCTCGAGAGCCTGGGCATCCGCTCGCTGTGGATCCCCGAGACCCTCGGCAGCAAGGAGGTCTTCGCGCACGCCGCCCTCCTTCTCGCCTCGAGCGAGCACCTCGTCATCGCCACCGGCATCGCCAACATCTGGGCCCGCGACGCCACCGCGATGGCCAACGGGCAGCGCACGCTCTCCGAGGCGTACCCCGGCCGCTTCCTTCTAGGCATCGGCGTGAGCCACGCCCCATCCGTACGTGTACGCGGCGGCAGCTATACCAAACCGGTCGAGAGCATGGCCCGCTACATCGACGCGATGGACCAGGCGCCCTTCACGGGCGCAAAGCCGGCCGAGCCGCCCGGCCGCGTGCTGGCCGCGCTCGGTCCGCGCATGCTGCGTCTGGCGGCGGAACGCTCTCTCGGCGCGCATCCGTACTTCGTCCCGCTCGAGCACACCGCGATCGCGCGCAAGGAGCTCGGTCCAGATCCCCTCCTCGCGGTGGAGCAGGCGGTGGTCGTCGCGGACGATCCAGTCGCCGCGCGCGCGACGGCGCGCAGGTACACCAAGCGTTACCTCGCGCTCGAGAACTACGCGAACAATCTCAAGCGCCTCGGTTGGAGCGATGCCGATCTCGCCAACGATGGCAGCGACGCGCTCGTGGACGCGATCGTCGCCTGGGGCGACGCGGGCACGATCCGCGAGCGCGTAGAAGCGCATCACGCGAACGGCGCGGACCACGTCTGCGTCCAGGTGCTACGCGCCGATCTCGCGGCGCATCCGCTTACGGAGTGGCGCACTCTCGCGCCGGCTCTGCTGTAGCTCTCGTCCGCGGCGCCGCTCGCGCCGGGACTGCTCTAGCGGTCGCCGTCCAGATCCGAGGGCAGGGGCAGATCGGTCGGGCGGAAGTCCGGCTGGTCCCAGCCCAGCTCCGAGTACGGCGGCAGGTTCACGGCCTCGACGCCACGAAGCTCCGGGATGTCCGTGCGCAGCGCGCGCTCGACGCCGCTCTTGAGCTGCAGCGACGCCACAAGGCGGCTCGGCCCGGGCCGCGTGAGCACGACGCGAAGCTTCGCGATGCCATCTTCGACCTCGAGCAGATCGATCTGCCCGCCGCTGCGCTCGAGGTACGGACGCATCTCGGCGATCTTCGCGGCGACGCGTTCCTTGAGGTCTGCCATCGATTCGAGCATACGGGGTCCTCTGGTGGCAGCATTAGCCCTCCATGTGCCATCCACCGGGCGCTCGTCCGCCGGATGTACCCGCCGATCTCCTTCCGATCTCCGGCGGCGCCGGCGGTGAGGACGTCATCCTCACCAGCGAGGACGCGACGCGGTTCCGCGCGCGCCTCGCGAAGGCGGGCGATGGTGAGAACGGCGTTGTCATCGCGCCGGACGTGCGCGGGCTGCATCCGTTCTACGAGGAGCTGGCCGAGCGATTCGCGGCCGCGGGCGTACACGCGATCGCGTTCGACTACTTCGGCCGCACGGCTGGCACGTCGCCGCGCGGCGACGATTTCGAATTCCGCGAGCACGTCGCCAAGACGAAGCCCGCGACGATCCAGGCCGACGCGGCGAGCGCTATCGGACACCTGCGGGGCGCGACGGACGCGCGCCGCATCTACGTGCTCGGCTTCTGCATGGGCGGCCGTCAAGCGTTCTTCGCCTCGGCCGAGCAGGCCGAGCTCTCCGGTGTCATCGGTTTCTACGGCAGGCTCTCGACCCGCGAGGGCGAAGAGGGCACGGCCCCGAAGGATCGCGCGCCACGCATGCGTGCGGCGGTGCTGGGCCTGTTCGGTGGCGCCGATCCCAGCATCCCGGCGACCGACGTAGAAGAGTTCGACCGCGCGCTGAGCGACGCGCACGTGGAGCACCACTTCGTGAGCTATCCCGGCGCGCCGCACTCGTTCTTCGATCGGACGTTCGCTGAGCATCAGGACGCCTGCGAGGACGCGTGGCGTCGCGCGCTCGGCTTCATCACGACCGGCGATCCCGCAGCGCGAGCGTGACCGCCTCGTCCGGCGCGAGCGTGACGCGTGTTATGGAACCGCCGCCGCCGGCGGCGTTAGGGTAGGGACGTGCGCGGTCTCTGGTACCTCACGCTCGGCTGCATCGCCTTCGTCGCGATCACCTTCTTCGAGCAGCTGCCGGTGATCGGCTGGCTTGGCGGCATCGTGTCGGTCGCGGCGTGGATCGCGATCGCGCGCGCCCTCGTCGGCGAGACCGCCTTCAGCTACGACACGCCGTTCACGATCGGCTGGTCCGCCGCCATCGGTGCCGTCACCGGTTTCGTCGGCGCGTTCACGGCCTGGCTCGCCCAGACCGGCAACCTCATCGGGCTCAGCACGCTGCCCGGCGATCGCTTCGGTGCGGCATTCGGCTTCGTCGGCGCCACGATCGGGATCGTGCTCTGGCCGATCTTCGGCGCGGCGGTGTGCGCGATCGCCGCACTCGCGGCGGTGCGCTGGCGAAGGGCGACCTAGCCGGTCAGGCGACCCGCCGGCGCTTGTGCGTCACGTAGTCGACCAGGACGTATTCGCCGAGACGCTCCGGCTCCACGTAGAAGGCACGCCCGGTGTTGATCTTCGACATCTGATTCACGAAATCGACGAGGTAGTGGCCTCGCGCCAGCATGAAGGTGTTGATCGTGATGCCTTCGCGCGTGCAGCGCAGCACCTCGCGCAGCGTCATCTCGCGCGTGCGGGGCGTGGGCGGGTAGGCGAACTTCGGTTCCGGGTCGCCGGGCTCGAAGTGCGCAGTCGGCTCGCCATCGGTGATGAGGATGATCTGCTTGTTCTTCCCCCGCGAGCGTCCGAGCAGCGTCCGCGCCGTCTCGAAGGCGTGCTGCATGTTCGTACCGTAGATGTACTCGTTCCAGGTGAGCCGAGGCAGATCCTGCGGCTTCAGCTGGCTCGCGAGCGCTGAGAATCCGACGATGTAGAGGTCGTCCTTCGGGAAGGTCGAGCGGATCAGCGAATCGAGCGCGAGCGTGACCTTCTTCGCCGCGAGGAAGCAACCGCGGAACAGCATCGAGCGCGAGACATCCACGAGGATCGCCGTCGCCGACTGCGTCATGAGCTCGGTGCGGTACACGGAGAAGTCGTCGGCCTGGAGCTTGACGGGCACGCGCGCGCCGTCGCGATACACGGCGTTCTTCACCGTATCCGGCAGGTCGAGGAGGAACGGGTCGCCGAACTCGTAGGTCTTGAGCTCGTCGGTCGGATCGCCGCCGCGGCCGCGCGTGCGCGCGCGATGGCTTCCGAATGCGTCGCGCTTGAGCGTCGCGAAGATGTCCTCGAGCGAGCGCTGGCCGATCTTGCGGATGCCGCGCGGCGTCAGCTCGTACCGTTCCCCGTCCTTGCGGATGAGTCCCGCCTCCTCCAGGACCTCGGCCATCTTCCGGATCTGTTCGAGCGACTGGCGAGCCCCGGGACCGGCGAGCTTCTCCAGCTCGTCGGCATTGATCGAAGACAGGTCCTCGGCGGCGCGCGCGGCGCGCACGGTGTCCTCCATGTCCGAGAGCTGATTCATCTGGTCCATGAGCCCCAGGGCCTCGGCGAGCGTCATCGGCTCGTCGCCCGATAACGCATGGTCGTAGCTGTCCATCGGCATGAGCTGCGAGAGCGTCTCCGCCAGATCGCTCATCGCGGCCTGCAGGCCCGGATCGTTGAAGGCCGCGCCGAGCATTCCCTCGAGCTGGTCCCGCATCTCCGGCGACATGCTCTGCCAGAGCGAATTCATCGCGGCCATGCCCTGAGCGAGCTGGCGTAGCAGGTCGTCCCAGTCCTTCGCGCCGCCCGCGAGCTCGGGGTACTGGCGCTGGAAGGCCTCGAAGTCGGGCTCGCCGCCCTCCATGCGTTCCTTCAGCGCGCGGTTGAGGTCGCGGATCATCTGCCGCGTGCGCTCGAGCTGCTCGGGCGTAAGGTTGCGCAGCGAATCGCGCATGTTCTTGAAGTACGAGCCGAGCACCTGCTCTTGCAGGTCCTTCAGGAGCTCCTGGTATTTCTCGGCGGCCTTCGGCTCGACGAACTCGTAATCCTTGAGGGCGCGCACCGCTCGACCGAAATCGTCCGGCAGCGCGTCGAGCTGCGCCAGCCGTTCCTGAGCGATCTTCTGCATTCCCTGGCGCAGCTGCTCGTTGGGAGCTTCGGCGTCGCGGCGGCGCTCGAGGCCCTCGCGCTCGAGGCGCTTCACCTCCTCGAGCTTCTCTTTCAGCTCATCGAAGACCTTCGAGAGGTCGTGGCGCTCGGCGCGGCGCTGCTTCGCCGTGCGAAGCCGCTCGAGGAGATCCTTCATGCCCTCCATGCGGCCGGGCATACCCCAGCGCGAGAGGCGCGCCAGCGCGTCTTCGAGGTCGCCGCCGGCGAGCAGCTCGTCGGACATCGCACCGAGCAACTCGTCCGCTTCGAGCGCGTCGAGACGCTGCGTCCCGTCCCACCGGGAGTAGCGGATGTCGCGGCCGAAGTCGTCGAGACGCGGGAGCTCGCTCATCCGCGCGGCGCGTATGCGCGCGTGCTCGCGGCACGGCGCTCCCTCTCCTCGCTGCTGGCTACGCCGGCCCGCCTCTCACGACTCGCGCGCTGTCCGGGCCGGCTGGGCGCAGACGCTCGTCGAGAGAGCGCCGTACCGCTCGCCCACGCGTCCGGCGCGGACGCTCGTCGAGGGAGCGCTGCGCCACTCGCGCGCATACCCGACGCAGATGCACGTCGAGGGGATGCCGCGGCGCGGCGCTGGCGCGCGCCCGTAGACGCCACCGCGGCGATCATGCGCGGAAGGTCGAGCGCGTCTCGCCGCGCTCCTTGTTCAGCTTGCGGTTGAGGTGCAGCCCCTCGAGGACGAACTCGACCGCGGCGGCGACCGCCGCGGGGTTGCCGGATGCACCGAGCTTCGCGACGGCGCCCTTCATCCCGGGGATCTGCAGCGCCTGCTTGACGTACTCCTGGCTCGCGAGCGTCGACGAGACGTGCATCGTCGCGCCGCGGCCGAAGGCGGCGAGAAGGGAATCGAACTCCGCCAGCGAGAAGGTGCGGTTGAACACGTTGAGGATGGAACGCGCGACGAGCCGCTCGATGACCTTCTCCTCGGACACGTCACCCACCGACTCGAGCTCGATCTTCCCCGCCGTCGAGGCGACGACCGCGGGAAGGTCGCTCACGCGCGGAACGACGGTGGTCTCTCCGGTGCGCAGCGAGCGCTTGAGCGCGCTCGAGACCAGGTTCTCGTAGTTCGACACCGTGACGCGGACCGACACGCCGGATCGCTGCGATATCTCGGGAGAGCGCCGAGCGAGCTGCGAGAGCTCGGCAAGCACCTCCTTCATGTACCCGGGAACGACGGTCGTGATGCCCTCGTCGACGAAGGTGTTCCGCTCCTGCTCCATGATCCCGACCTCGATCGCGAGGTCCTTCGGGTAGTGCGTGCGGATCTGCGACCCGAAACGGTCCTTCAGCGGCGTGATGATGCGACCGCGGTTCGTGTAGTCCTCGGGATTCGCCGACGCGACGACGAACAGGTCGAGCGGCAGACGGACCTTGTACCCGCGGATCTGCACGTCGCGCTCCTCCATCACGTTGAGGAGACCGACCTGCACGCGCTCGGCGAGATCGGGAAGCTCGTTGAGGGCGAAGATGCCGCGGTGCGTGCGCGGCACGAGACCGTAGTGGATGGTCAGCTCGTCCGAGAGGTAGCGCCCCTCGGCGACCTTGATCGGATCGACCTCTCCGATGAGGTCGGCGATCGAGATGTCCGGCGTGGCGAGCTTCTCGCTGTAACGCTGGTCGCGCAGCAGCCACGCGAGCTCGACCGCGTCGCCGTCGTTCGCGATGCGGTACTTGCAGGCGGCGCAGATCGGTTTGAACGGATCGTCGTTGATCTCGCAGCCCGCGATCGCGGGCGCGACGGGGTCGAGCAGCTCGATCAGGAGGCGCGCGATCCTTGTCTTCGCCTGCCCGCGCTCGCCGAGGAAGATGATGTCCTGGCCGGACAGGATGGCGTTCTCGATCTGGGGGATCACCGTCGCCTCGTAGCCGACGATGCCCTGGAACAGCGGCCGCTTCTCGGCGAGCGCGGTGATGAGGTTCGAGCGGAGCTCCTCCTTCACCGGGCGGCTGTGATAGCCGGTCTCGCGGAGGGCGCCGATGGTCATCGGTCGGTCGGTCATTCGACGGGATCTCCTCTGATGTCATTCGGGACGCGTTCGCCGCGATGGGACGCGAGAGCGCCGCGGACCTCAGGGATCGTGCGGCAGCCGCG
>JBKPCZ010000164.1:0-2615 GCA_046727665.1 Chloroflexota bacterium | reverse complement strand
CGCGTACGCCTGCTCCGAGCTGCACGAGACCAAGGGACAGTGCCTCGGCTTCGGCGGCTGGCCCGCCGCGCTCGCGGAGGACGCGCGCGACTCGACTCAGACGTGAGTCGAGCTTCGGATGCTTGTCGAGAACCACAGGTGGATCGTCGAGCTGCTCAAGGCCGGCGACCGGTCGGGGCGGGGTCGGCGAGAACACGCCGTTCGCGGCCGACGCGGGCGTGCCCGACGAGGCGATTGAGATCGCCATCAGCCACACGACGACGCGCTGGGTCACGGCCATGTCGGTCGACCTCCTGGCGCGGGAGCATACGACGCAGTCAACGAGCGCTCCGCGACGGCCGTCGTCGCGTTGCGGACGAGTAGCAGCCTGTGACGTTGTGATACCGCCGTCGTTCCCCGAGACCAGTGGGACCCTCGGCGCGACCGCTCCTCTCGCGTACCGCGTCGGCGATGGTCCTGGCCGCCGTGATCGCGCTCCCGTTCCAAGGCAGCCGCACCATCGATGGCCCCGCCGCCGGTGACGGAGCGACCGTCGCCGGTGACGGAACGACGGTCGCCGACTTCGAGGCGGCAGCGGCACCCGACCTCACGGCGCACGTCCTCCGCGCGGACATGCCCCTGCCGGAGATCTTTGCCGAAACGGAAGCCGGCGTGTCGTTCGTCGCGCCGGCCGGATGGCTCCGCGCTCCGGCGACCGCGCTGAATCCGGTCTCCGATCCGCCTGAGCCCGTGTTCGAGATCGTCCGTTACCAGCTGCGGCTCTCCGATCCGACGCTCTACGCCGCACCGATCCCGATCACGAGCGGGCTCGTGTCTGACGCGGGCGCCGTCATCAGCGTTGGCCTCGCGCGCGTCGACAGCGGTCTCATCGGAATGGATGTCCGCATGCGCGGCGATCGCGAGCTCGGCGCCGCGCCCGGATTCGTCACGCTCGACGACGAAGCGGTGTACGAGGGCGTCCACGTCTTCAGCCGCTACTTCTTCTCGCGCCCCGGCGATCGCGTCGTTGTGATCCGCGCGGCCGCGGCCGAGTCCGACTGGAAAGCGCTCGCGGCCAAGATCATGTCGACGATCGGATCGCTGCGCGCGGATCCGCTCGGTGCGAACGCGCCGCCCGCGCCCGCACCGCCGCCACCGCCAGCCGCGCCGGAAGCGGAGCCCGCACCGGATGCGACCGCACAGATCCGTCAGCGGATCCTCTCACGCGCCGCATCGCTTCTCGGTCTTCGCTACGTGTGGGGCGGCAACTCGACGATCGCGGGCATGGACTGCTCGGCGTACGTGAGCTGGACCTGGAGCGTCGGTCGCTACACCACGGACTCGATCTGGAACGTCTCGTTCCCGATCGCGAAGAGCGAGCTGCGACCGGGTGACGCGATGAACCTCACCATCGGACGCGATCCGAAGCGCACCGGTCACGTCCGGCTCTTCGAGGCCTGGGCGAATGTCGAGCACACGCTCGTGTGGGTCTATGAGGAGACGCCGCCGCGCGTCGTCCATCGCGTCATCGTCTACGACGATCGCTATCAGCCGATCCGCCTCGCTGGTCTGTCGAGCGGGGGCGACGCGCGCGTCATCCCCGGTCTGCCCGCGCCGACGGCGACCCCTCGACCAGCGGCGACGCGACGGCCCACGCTCACGCCGCGGCCCACGGTGCGTCCAACGCTGCGTCCGACCGTGCGGCCGACCGGGAGCCTCACGCCACGGCCGAGCGCCACCGTCACGCCCCGGCCGAGCGTGTCCGGAGCGACCGCGACCGGGACGACACCGCGGCCGTCGCCGACGCCGACCCGCACTCCGCTCGCGTCTCCTACTCCGACGCCGCGACTCTGAGCCCGCGCGTTCTGACGCGCTCCGACGTTATCCTTCGCGTGAACGTGGCTTCGCGCCCGGAAGGGGTATCCCCACCTTTGTTCGACGGTCTCTTCGGCCTGTTCTCGCGCGACATCGGCATCGACCTCGGAACGGCGAACACGCTGGTGCACGTGCGCGGGCGCGGCATCGTCATCGCGGAGCCGTCGGTCGTCGCCAAGGACGCCCGGACCGGGCAGATCCTCGCGATCGGCGCGGAGGCGAAGCGGATGGTCGGACGGACGCCGGCGAGCATCGTCGCCGTGCGTCCACTGAAGGACGGCGTCATCAGCGACTTCGACATCACCGAGCAGATGCTCAACTACTTCATCCGCAAGGTGCACGAGCGCGCCCTGATGTTCCCGCGGCCGCGCGTGATCGTCGGCATCCCATCCGGGGTGACCGAGGTCGAGAAGCGCGCGGTGCAGGACGCGGCGATCTCCGCCGGTGCACGGTGGGCGCGTCTGGTCGAAGAGCCGATGGCCGCCGCGATCGGCGCCGGTCTTCCGGTGAACGAGCCGACGGGTTCGATGATCGTCGACATCGGAGGCGGCACGACCGAGGTCGCGGTCACTTCGCTCGGCGGCATCGTGATCTCGCGCTCGATCCGCATCGGCGGCGATGAGATGGACAGCGACATCGTCCAGTACGCCAGGCGCGAGTTCAACCTGCTCATGGGCGAACGCACCGCCGAGGACATCAAGATCGCGATCGGCTCCGCGTATCCGCTCGACGAAGAGGTCTCGACGTACTTCCGCGGCCGT
>JBKPCZ010000163.1:0-3103 GCA_046727665.1 Chloroflexota bacterium | reverse complement strand
CGGCGGTGCCCTTCCATCAGGACCAGGTCGCTGTGCGCGCCGCTCACGATGAGGACCACCGCGGGGATCTCGGGTTCGGGAGGCGGAAGCGTCGGCGTCGGCGGGGTCCCCGCCTGGTCTTCGTACAGCCAGTTCGCATAGACGTGCCCCTCGAGGTGGTTCACGCCGATGAACGGCAGGCCCGCCGCGAGGGCGAGCCCACGTCCGTAGTTCGCGCCGACGAGGAGGCAGCCGACGAGGCCGGGCCCGACCGTCGCGGCCACCGCGTCGACCGCACGCAGCTCGACACCCGCCTCGATGAGCGCCTGCTGCGTGATCCCGTCGAGCGCGCGTAGATGCTCACGTGCCGCGACCTCGGGAACGATGCCGCCGGTGTCCTGATGCGCGAGCTGCGACGCGACGATGTTCGAGATGATGTGCCGGCCGTCGTCGACGACCGCGACGCCGGTCTCGTCGCACGAGGTCTCGATCGCGAGGATGCGCAAGGTCAGTCTTCTTCTAGCTGAGCGCGGAGCTTCGCGAGCCGATCGCGCACCGCGCGGTCGCGGAGGCGCTCGGTCCACATGATGATCGCGTCCTCGTTGTTGTCGCTGTAATACCGGCGGCGGATCCCTGCGGCATGGAACCCGTACTTCTCGTAGAGCCGCTGCGCCGGGAAGTTCGAGGCGCGCACCTCGAGCGTGAGCCACTCGGCCTTGAGGTCGGTGGCCATGTCGAAGAGACGCACCAGGAGCCGCTCGCCGATCTTGCGACGGCGCCGCTCGGGGATGACCGCGAACGTGGTGATGTGCGCCTCGTCGAGCGCTAGCCACAGACCCGCGTACGCGATGATGCGCTCGCCTTCGCGCGCGACGATGTAGCGCGCGTTCTTGTTCTGGGTGAGCTCGTGCTTGAACGCGTTCGCCGGCCAGGGCACCGGGAACGACGCGCGCTCGACCTCCTGCACCGCCGGGATGTCGTCGGGCGTCATGTCCTCGATGACGATCGGAAAGGTGGCGACCATCTCTCTAGTGTCGCTTGGGCAGGCCCAGAGCGAGATCGTCGGTCGGAGGCGGGGCGAACGGCTGGTCGAAGGAGCTGCGGATGGCGGGCTGCTTCACGTAGATCGGCTCGACCTCGCTGAGCTTGCCCTGCGGGCTGGCGGCGAGGGCCAGCCAGCCGAGCTCCGCGAGGTAACCGGCGCGGCGCATCCGCGAGGCGGGCGAGGCGAAGAGCGCCTTCGGGCCGAGCAGGTCACGCAGGAGTTGCTCCGCGTCCGGACCGATCTCGCCGACGAAGAGCGTGTGCGCGCCGATCTGCCGGCAGAGCTCCGGCAGCGTCGCGGCGATGAACGGCGAACGACGCTGCCACCTGCGGTTCCGCTCCTGATAGAACGCGGCGTAGAACTCGTCGCGGCCCGCCGGAAGGAGCGGACAGGTCCGCTGCTTCGAGGCGGCGTGCGGGTAGGCGAGGACATCGAGCGTCGACACGCCGACCAGCGCAGCGCCCGCGCCGCGCGCGATGCCCTGCGCCGCTGCGATCGCGATGCGCAGGCCCGTGAACGAGCCCGGACCGGTCGCGACCGCGACCTTGTCGATCGACGCGAGCGTGATGCGCGTGCGCGCGAGGAGGCGCTCGATGGTCGGGAAGAGCTCGTCGCCGTGCCGCCGCTGCGCGTGCCACGTCTCTTCGGCGAGGACGTCGCGGCCGTCGTACAGCGCGACCGAGGCCCACTCGGTCGACGTGTCAAGCGCCAAGAGAGTCACGGAAGCCCTCCAGGAGCTCGGTCGAGCGCGGGCCGGTCGCGCGCAGCGCGACGGAGCGCTTCGTGTCGGCGATATGCCCCAGATGCACGTCGAGACGATCGGGCGGCAGCGCGGCGCCGGCACGATCCGGCCACTCGATGACGGTCATCCCGCCGGCGTCGAGCGTCTCCTCCCACCCGGTCGTGCCCAGGTCCTTGTGCCCCTCGAGGCGATAGAGATCGAGGTGGAAGAGCGGCAGCCGGCCGCCGAAGTGCTCGTGCAGGATCACGAACGTCGGGCTCGAGACGTCGGACGCGTCGAGGCCGAGGCCGGCAGCGATGCCCTTCGCGAGCACGGTCTTCCCCGCTCCGAGCTCACCCCACAGCGCGACGACGTCGCCAGGCCGCGCGAGGCGCGCGAGACGCTCACCCACGCGCTCGGTGTGAAGTGACGAGTGGCTCACGAGCTCCACGGCCGGCCCGTCGCTACGCGGGACGCTCACTCGCGGCTCCGCGCTTGAATCTGCGGCGCTCAAGAACGAGGCGAATGGTAAGCCCGAGGAACGAGCCGAAGAGCGCGGCCCAGATGAGAAGCCAGCCATCGCGCGGTGGAATGCCAAGGAAGTCGAGGGGCCCGAACGGGAGCTGCAGCGCCCACGCGGCGAGCGGGATGAACCCGAGCGACCCGATGACCATGCGCCGTCGCTCGAGCCGCTTGCGATCCTCCGCGTATTTCGCGCGGCGGCGCTCCTCGGCCTTGTCGACGCGCGGCGGTCGTTCAGCGGCCTGCACATCGACGCGATGCGCCGCGCCGTTCCGGCGCCGCTCGCGGCGGCGTTTTCTCCCCACGGCGGAAGACTAGGCGCGAGGAGTGCGCGGCGCGTCGAAGGCGAGGACGTTCGCCACCGGAACCGGACCGTCGGCGGTGACGACGGCATCGGCCTCGATCTCGCTCGCGAATCGCGCGACACCGGTGAGCGAGAGCCTCTCGCTCATCGGCCGCGCGCCGAGCCAGTCGTCGGACAGGACCAGCGAGGGCGCGCTGTGCGCGAAGTCGCCCGCGCTCTCCGGTGCGAAGACGAACAGGCGCGCGGACGCCGTGTGCACCGCGGCGCGGGCGCCGACGAGCGCCACGAGCGGCGCGAACACCTCACGCGGGAGCGGGGCAGTGCCGAATCCGATGAGACAGAGCACCGTTGGCGCCTCGGGGCCGGTCGTCGCGCCGGAGGCAGTCGCCTCGTCGCCATACACGACGCGCAGGCCGGCGGCGGGCGCGGCCCCGGCGACGACCGCGGCGACGCCACACGCATGCGCGCGCGTGATCGACTCCGCGGTGGCCCGCGCGCCGCCGATGAGGATCCGGTCGCGGAGGCGCACGTC
>JBKPCZ010000162.1:0-7609 GCA_046727665.1 Chloroflexota bacterium | reverse complement strand
ACGGCCGCGCCGTAGACCAGGCGCGCCGGAAGACGCTGCACCAGCGCCGCCGCGACGCGCCACGACCAATAGAGAAGGCGCTCGGGGTGTGGGACCTCGAGGCGCACTAGGCCTTTCCCGCCAGGGTGGTCTGATCGCTGCCCTTGATGTAGGCCTCGACGCCCTCGCGCGCCTTGTCGTCGTGGATCTGGCGAGGCGGTGACTTCATGAAGTACGCCGACGGGGCGACGATCGTGCCGCCGAGCCCGCGGTCGAGGCCGAGCTTGCAGCAGCGGATCGCGTCGATGACCACTCCCGCGCTGTTCGGCGAGTCCCACACCTCGAGCTTCACCTCGGCGTTGAGCGGCACGTCGCCGAACGTCGTGCCTTCCATCCGGATGTAGCACCACTTCCGGTCGAGCAGCCACGGCACGTAGTCCGACGGGCCGACGTGGACATCATCCTCGGCGAGAGGGTAGTCGAGCATGCTCGTCACCGCGTTGGTCTTGCTGATCTTCTTCGACTCGAGGCGCTCGCGCTCGAGCATGTTGAGGAAGTCGGTGTTGCCACCGAAGTTCAGCTGGTAGGTCCGGTCGAGGCGCACACCGCGGTCCATGAAGAGCCGCGCGAGCACCCGGTGGGTGATGGTCGCGCCGACCTGCGACTTGATGTCGTCGCCGATGATCGGCAAGCCCTTTGCCGCGAAGCGCTTCTGCCAGTAGGGCTCCCGCGCGATGAAGACGGGGATGCAGTTGATGAACGCGCAGCCGGCCTCGAGCACCTGCTCGACGTACCACTTCGTCGCTTCCTCGCTGCCGACCGGCAGATAGGAAACGACCACGTCGGTCTTCGTGTCGCGCAGGATCTTCACGATGTCGGCCGTCTCGCCCGGTGCTTTGGTGATGACCTTCGAGAGGTACTTGCCGATCCCGTCGTGGGTCATGCCGCGGCTGACCTTCACCCCCGTCTTGGGCACGTCGGCGAAGCGATACGTGTTGTTCGGCTTGGCGTAGATCGCGTCGGCGAGATCCTTGCCGACCTTGTTCTTATCGACGTCGAAGGCAGCCACGAACTCGACGTCGCGGATGTGGTACCCGCCGAGATCTACGTGCATGATGCCGGGGATCGGATCGCCGACCTTCGCGTTGCGGTAGTAGTGCACGCCCTGCACCAGCGAGCTCGCGCAGTTCCCGACGCCGACGATCGCGACACGGATCTTCCGGCCCGTGGGTCGGCCGCGTGTGGTGCGCTTCCTTGTGGGCATCTTCGTTACTTCAACCTCTCTTTTCATGGAGCGCGTCCGCCATGTGGACGAGACGCTGGATCACGGTCACGGTCGCGAGGAACGCGGCGACGGCCACCGCCGCCGCGAACAGCCAGATGAGGCCCGTGATGGCCCAGGCCGCGACGCCGATGAGGTACAGCGCGATGCGGGCCTCGCGCGGAGCGATGCCGACGCTGGCGCCGACGCCGAGCGACTCGGCCTTGGCCCGGATGTAGCTCACGAGGAACGACGCGACGAGCAGGATGAGGCCGTCGCCGTAGAGCACGGCGTCGGGAAGGGTCGCGCCGAGCTGGATGGCCGCGATCGACAGCGCGGCGTCGGACAGGCGGTCCAGGGTGGAGTCGAGGAACGCGCCGAAGCGCGTGCCACCGCCGGCGGCGCGAGCGATCTGGCCATCGAGCGTGTCGCACAGCGTGCCGAGCAGCAGCACGGCCAGCGCCGCCGCGGGCTGCGCCGTCGCGAGGAGGGCCGCGCCCACGACGGTCAGCCCGAAGCCCAGCACAGTCACGGTGTTGGCCCTTATCCCCAGGGCGTGCAGCCGGCGCGCGACGGGCGCGATGCCGCCCCGGAGCGAAGCCGAGACGCGAGCGGGGACGAGGCTCACGTGATCGACCGGTTCACGAGCGCGCGCAGGGTGCGCTCCTGCAGCTGCGCGAAACGCTCCCGGTCGAAGGAGCAGCGGACCTCGCGCCCGACGCGCTCGGTGCGGACGATGCCCGCACGAGTGAGGCGACGGAGGTGCCAGGACATGAGCGGCCCGCTGATCCGCAGCCGGCGCACGAGCTCGGAGACGGGGAGCTCACCTTCCGTCGCGAGGATCTGCACCACGCGAAGCCGCGTGACATCGCCGAGCGCGCGGTGGAACGCCTTCAGCTCGCGGAGGTAGGACTGACTGAGCATCGCTCCCCTTCACGGACGCCATGATGACCGCCCGCGACGTATCTTAAAGAAACGTTGAAGTGTCCGCTCTAGGGAGCGTGCTCCGCGCGGGTCGCGGTCTCGGGAGCGAGGAAGCCTTGCGCGAATGCCGCGCCCAGGGGCCATCCGGCGAGCCGGATCGCGACGAGGAACCACGAGAGGACGATCTGTCCGCGCAGCAGACCGGCGACGCGATCGAGCCGCGGATCGTTCAGCTGGCCAACGCCGGCGACAGTGCCCGCGACGAGCGTGATGAGGATCGGTAGGGTCATATACGCGCCGAGCAGCGCGATGCTGCGGTAATCCGCGCCCGCCCGCGAGGCGTAGACACCGCCAGAGAGCGGACCGGCCAGGATGAGCGGCAACGAGAGGACGGCGGTCGCGAGATCGGTGTTGCCGATGACCGTCGCGAGGAAGGGCGCCGGCCAGACGAGGCCCGCGATCGTGCCGGCGACATACGCGAACCCGGCCGCCCGGATCAGCCGCTCGGGCGGTCGCCAGGGGACACGCGGCTCGAAACCTCGCGCGATGAGGCCCGCTGCGACGCCGACGACGAATCCACCGACGAGGATCGCGAGAGCGAGCGGCGTCATCGCGAAGGCGTCGACGGAGCCATCGTCCGGCGTCCGACCGGTGAACGTGACGCCGAGGAAGCGGTTGACGAGCACTGCGCCGTGCGCGGCCAGGCCGAGCAGCGCCAGACGGCTGAGCTCACGGCGCGCTCCGAGACCGAGCGTCGCGACGATGACGGCGACGGCCACCCCGATGACGAGCGATTCGCCGCTCGGATCGAACCGGACGTTCGCGATCCGCAGGAGCCGACCAATGACCGCGACGGCGATGTTCGCCACGGCGCCCACGCCGATCGCGTACAGCAGCGTCACTTGCGCGCGGTGCTGAAGATCTCGGCGAGCTCCTTGACGGTCTTCTCGGACCGTCCCTGACGGAACGCGTCGGCCACGCAGGTCTCGAGGTGCTGCTCGAGGACCAGGGCATCGACGCGTTCGAGCGCCTTCTCGATGGCCATCGTCTGCTTGAGCACGTCGACGCAGTACTTGTCCTCCTCGACCATGCGCTCGACGGCCTTCAGGTGGCCCGCGATCGAACGGAGCCTGGCGATGATGTCCTTGCGCGTCTCTTCGTTCACGGCCGCATCGTAGCCCCAGGGGGAGGGGAGTCCGGTGTCAGAATCGGCTGATGCCATCCGCCCAACCGCTCGCCGCTCGCATGCGGCCGCGCGACCTCGCCGAATTCGTCGGGCAGCCGCACCTCGTCGGTGAAGGGCGCGTGCTCCGCAAGGCGATCGACGCGGGGCAGCTCCCCTCGATGATCCTGTGGGGACCGCCCGGCACGGGCAAGACGACGCTCGCGGCGATCGCCGCGAAGAAGGCCAACGCGCGGTTCCTCGCGATCTCCGCGGTGTCGAGCGGCGTCGCCGAGCTGAGAAAGCTCATCGAGGAGGCGCGGAAGCTCCGCCAGCTCACCGGCCAGCGGAGCGTGCTGTTCATCGACGAGATCCACCGGTTCAACAAGGCGCAGCAGGACGTCGTGTTGCCGTACGTCGAGAACGGCGACGTGATCCTGCTCGGGGCAACGACCGAGAACCCCTCGTTCGAGGTGAACTCCGCTCTCCTCTCTCGGTCACGCGTCTACACCTTGCAGCCGCTCTCCGAGGAGGAAGTGCGCGCCATCGTGCGGCGCGCGATGACCGACGAGCGCGGTCTGGCGGGCGGCGTCTCGCTCGCGTCCGACGGCGAGGATGCGCTCGTCGCCGTGTCGAACGGAGACGCGCGCGTCGCGCTGAACGCGCTGGAGCTTGCCGCGGACGCGACGGCACCGGGCGCCGACGGCCTGCGCACGATCCGCCTTCCCGACATCCGCGAAGCATTGCAGCGGCGCAGCCTTCTGTACGACCGGGCCGGCGATCAGCACTACGACACGATCAGCGCATTCATCAAGAGCGTGCGTGGTTCTGATCCGGACGCCGCGCTGTACTGGCTCATGCGCATGATCGACGCCGGCGAGGACCCGATGTTCATCGCGCGACGCATCGTGATCCTCGCCGGTGAGGACATCGGTCTCGCGGATCCGCAGGCCCTCGTCATCGCGTCGGCCGCGCAGCAGGCCACGCATCTCATCGGCTTTCCGGAGGGCTGGTTCCCGCTCGCGGAGGCGACCGTCTACCTGTCCCTCGCGCCGAAATCCGATTCGCTCAAGCGCGGCCTCGGAGAGCTACAGCACGACCTGGCCGAGACGCGCGCCGACCCGGTCCCGCTGCACCTACGCAATGCGCCGACCCCGCTGATGGCGCGGCTCGGGTACGGGAAGGACTACAAGTACGCGCACGACTACGAGGATCACGTCGCGCCCGACACGAGCTATCTGCCCGAGTCGCTCCAGGGCCGCCGGTACTACGTGCCGACCGACCTCGGCGCCGAGGCGAAGCTCAAGACGAGGCTCGAGAGCCTCCGGCGAAGCGTGCGAGGAACAGACCCAGCTCGAACAGAAGGTACATCGGTACCGAGACCAGGAGCTGATTGAAGGGGTCCGGCGTCGGCGTGATGATCGCGCCGATGATCAGGACGATCACGACGACGAAACGCCGTTGCTTCGCGAGCCAGGCGCGGTTCAGCACATGCACGCGTACGAGCGCGAAGATGATCACCGGGACCTCGAACACGAGTCCCATCCCGAGGATGAAGGTCGTCACGAACGAGAGGTACTCGGACGCGCGGAGCTGGTTCTCGATCACCTCGCTCCCGAAGTTGACGAGGAACTTGAGCGAGCTCGGCAGGAGCGCGTAGTAGCAGAAGAGCATCCCGCCCACGAACAGCAGGAGGACGAAGGGGCCGGCGGTCAGGGCGAAGCGCCGCTCGTTCGGGTGCAGCGCGGGGTCGATGTACGCGTAGATCTCGTAGAGGATCACCGGCATCGCGAACGCGATGCCGCTGAACAGGGCCACGCGCATGTAGGTCGTGAAGTTCTCGGTCGGGGTCAGCGCTATCAGGCGATCGACGCCGGCCGGGATCAACAGGATCTTGATGATGTCGGTCGCGAAGAAGAACGAGATCGCGGTCGTCGCAACGACGGCGATCGACGCGACCATCAGACGGTCGCGCAACTCGCCCAGATGCTGGACGAGCGACAGCTCTTTGTCGCGTTCGGACATCGGACGCCACGCTAGCGTAGGTACACTTGACCTGTACGCCCCCGTAGCTCAGTGGATAGAGCGGCGGCCTCCGAAGCCGTAGACAGGCGTTCGATCCGCCTCGGGGGTACTGGAGCGTCCGCGGCACGCCGTCTGCACCCCACGACCCCGACATTTCCGCGGAGGTGAACACGTGGGCCTTATCGCCTTCCTGCTCATCGGGCTCGTCGCGGGCTTCATCGCGCGCGCGCTCGTACCGGGTCCGGATCCCATGGGCTGGCTCGGGACGATGGTCCTGGGCATCGTCGGCTCGCTCGTCGGCGGGACGCTGGCAGCGCTGCTGTTCGGCGGCACGCTCGAGATCTCGGCGGCCGGCCTCGTCGGCTCGATCGTCGGCGCGATCATCGTGCTCCTGATCTGGCGACAGATGGGCGGCCGCGCCACGACGACGGTCTAGTGCCTAGTGGCCCGGCTGCGGCTCCTGGGCGGGTCGCAGCTGGGTCACCGGCACCCAGTACTGACCGAAGCGGTTCCTCAGCAGCCACTCCTCGCCCGTAGGCGAGCCGCGAACGAGCGCGCCCTCGCCCCAGCTCCCGTCCGCGAGGCGGTAGAGCACGCGCGCGCCCTTCCTCAGCTCGAGTGCCGGTGCCATCAGCGTTTCGGAACGATACCCGCTTCGCTTCCGGCCACACGCCGGACGTACTCGCCGAACATCGGCTCCACGAATTCATAGCGGCCGCGCCCGAGCCGCGTCACCAGTCCGCGAGCGCGCAGCGACTCGAGCGCGCGGAGGACCTCGGGCCGCGGGACCGCCGGGGTCGTGTCCGACGCGAACAGCACCGCTCCCTGCGCGACGCGCGTCGCCACCAGCTGCAGGTACTTCTGCTTGCCGAGCTCCGACCAGTGCAGCGCGAACGGCCGCTCGAGCTCGCGCAGCGCCTGCTCGTACGCGATCCCGAGCAGATCCGCCGTGACGACGCGCTGCGCCGCATCGCGCATGAGGTAGTAGAGCGCGGCACAGACCTGCATCGTGTCCTGCGGATGTCCGCCTGTGGCGTCGAGCAGGCGGTCCACGCTCGCGTCGTCGATCGTGATCTTCTTCTCGGCGAATTTGTCCCGCAGATAGGTGAGCCAGTCGTCGGGCGCGATGCCGAAGCGATGACCTCCGGCCTCGGCGAGATCGATCGGCACCGCGAACCGGTAGAACGCGCGGCCTTTCTCGCTGAAGAGCTGCTCGAGGATCCCTTCCTCCGATCCCAGGAACGCGTAGGCGACGCCTTTCTGCGCCTGGAAATGCGTTCGCATGACGTCGAAGACGCGCGGCCCCAGCCGGCCGACCGCCTGGAACTCGTCGAACGCGACGACCACGCGCTTCCCGGTGCGCGCAGCGAGCGCACGTGGGAGATCGAGCGCGCCGTCAAAAAAGCGCTGCGCGTTGGTCTCGCGCGCGAGCTGCAGCGCGAGCTCGAGGTGCTCGTAGCGCACTTTCACCGAGGGCCGCATGCCTGCGGCGACGGCCTTCGCCTGCTCGAAGGTGCGCTCGATCCCGGACACGTTCTCCAGCGCCGCATCGACGAGCCGCTCGCCGAGACCGCGGACGTCGGTCGCGCCGAGGCAGTCGACGTATGCGGTGAGCGCACCCCGGCGCCGAAGCCGGCGCAGCACCTCGAGGATGATCGAGGTCTTCCCGATGCGGCGCGGACCCGCGACGAGCACGTGATTCCCGTCGCCCAGGCGCTCGACCAGACGGCGGATGTAGGTCTCGCGGCCGACGAGATCCGACGCGGGCACCGGCCCGCCCACGGGAAAGTGAGGCGGGGGAGCGCTCACGCGGCCGAACGGCCCTGGCATCGCGCGAATATACATCGGATGTATCAAGAAGCATCATGCGATGCATCTAGGCCTCTATGGGAGCATCGGCCCGTGGCATTTCTCCGCCGGCTCTTCGTCGCGCCCGACCCCACGGAGCGGCAGCGACTTGTGAACGCCGTCGCGGATGTCGACCGCGAGCTCGCCGCCAATCTCGAGCTGACGTCGATGTACGACCAGACGCATCAGGCCGTCGTGCTCGAGAACGCCCAGTTCACGCGGCACCGCGGCACGATCGAGGCCGGTCTCGCAGCCTCGTTCGGGGCTCTGGCCGACCTGTACTCGCGGGTGCCCGCCGCCGAGTCGGCCATGGAGCGGCGCGGGCCGGCGAACTCGATCCGGGACGATGACCGCGCGCTCATCGAGACATGGGAGGGCGACGCCCGAGTCGTGCAGCGCGACCTGCGCCT
>JBKPCZ010000161.1:0-7903 GCA_046727665.1 Chloroflexota bacterium | reverse complement strand
GGCCGACCTGTACTCGCGGGTGCCCGCCGCCGAGTCGGCCATGGAGCGGCGCGGGCCGGCGAACTCGATCCGGGACGATGACCGCGCGCTCATCGAGACATGGGAGGGCGACGCCCGAGTCGTGCAGCGCGACCTGCGCCTAGCGCTCTCGGCGCCCCCGCGCCCGGCTCTGGCGCTTCTGCTCGATCGTTTGCGCGGAGTGCTGTCCAGCAGGCGGTGAGCGGGCGCCCTGCTAATGGCATGGCCCCTGCATTCGTTACATCCTGCGCATGGCAAACGGCGGCCGATCCACGCTCGGACGCGCGTACCGCTCGTATCGCTTTCCAATGAGGAAGGGCGGGCGCCTTTCACGTCGCCCGGGGACCGGGCAGCGGCTCGGTCCGCTGGCCGGCGGCATCGGGGCCTTCCTGCTGGCGATGCTCGCGATGGGCGGGGTCGCGGCCGCCGCGGTGTTTGGCTATTTCGCGGCCGACCTGCCGGCCGCACACGAGCTGGCCACGGTGCCGATCTCCCTGACGACGAAGATCTACGACCGCTCCGGCGAGCACCTCCTGTACACGCTGGAGGAGGAACGACGCGAGCTGGTCGGTCTCGACGCGGTCCCGCTGAAGATGCAGGAAGCGACGATCGCGATCGAGGACAAGACGTTCTGGACGAACCCCGGCATCGACATCGGCGGCATCGTCCGCGCGTTCAACGCGAACGCGTCGAGCGGCACGATCTCGCAGGGTGGTTCGACGATCACCCAGCAGCTCATCAAGACGCGTCTTATCGGCGACGAGCCGACCTTCACGCGAAAGATCAAGGAGGCGATCCTCGCCCTCGAGGCGACGCGCACCTTCAGCAAGAAGCAGATCCTCGAGATGTACCTCAACCAGATCTTCTACGGCAACCAGGCCTACGGGATCGAGGCCGCGGCGAAGACGTACTTCGATCAGCCCGACCTCGCGAAGCTGACGCTGGGCCAGATGGCGATGCTCGCCGGCCTGGCGCAGCGCCCGTCCGACTACGACCCGGTCCAGAACCCCGGCGCCGCGAAGGCGCGGCGCGCGCAGGTGCTCGACGCGATGGTCGAGGCCGGATACATCACGACGAGCGAAGCCGCCGCGGCGAAGGCCGAGCCGATCGTCGTGAAGCAGGCGTCGACCTCGCTGTATGCCGCGCACTTCACGTTCCGCGTGCGCGAGCAGCTGATCCGCGAGCTCGGTGAGAAGGCCGCGTACCGCGGCGGCTACACCGTCTTCACGACGCTCGACTGGACGATGCAGCAGCTCGCCGAGCAGGAGGTCCGCGACCACGTCGACGCCCTCAAGGGCAACAACGTGAACAACGCGGCCCTCATCACACTGGATCCGACGACAGGCGAGGTCCTCGCGTACGTCGGGAGCTACGACTACTACGGCAACACGCCCAAGATGCAGGGCGACTACGACCACGCCGGCATCGCGTACCGGCAGCCGGGCTCGACCTTCAAGCTCTTCACGTACCTCACCGGCATGCTCAAAGCGGGCATGACCGCGTCGACGCGGCTGTACGACATCGAGTGGTCAGCCGGCGACGGCAGCGGCAACGTGTACAAGCCGAAGGACGCGACGAAGGAGCAGCACGGCCCGGTCACCATGCGTCAGGCGTTGCGCGAGTCGCTCAACCTGCCGGCGTTGCAGGTCACGCGGACCGTCGGCGTCGACGCGATCATCGACACGGTCCACCTGCTCGGCATCGATCGCGACTGGGACCGCACCAAGCTGGGACTCTCGTTCGGCATCGGCGCCGGCGAGATGCGGCTCATGGACATGGCGAGCGCCTATCAGGTCATCGCGAACATGGGCGTGCGTGTCGAACCCACGATGATCTACAAGATCCTCGATCCGAACGGCAAGGTCGTCCGCGACTGGTCGAAGCCCGAGGGCAAGCAGGTCATCGATCCGCGGCAGGCGTGGGTCCTGGCCGACATCCTCAAGGACAACACGAATCCGCAGGGCTCGTTCGTGTTCGGACCGTGGACGAATATCGGCCGGCCCGCCGCGCTCAAGACCGGAACGACCGACAACCTGCAGGACGTGCTCGCGATCGGCTGGGTGCCGCAGCGCCTCACGGCGATCTGGATGGGCAACTCGGACAACTCGGAGATGCGCGGCATCTCGTCGGCGCTCGGCCCGGGCGTGCTCTGGCGCGATTACATGAAGACCGTCGTCGGCGGACTGCCGCCGACCTGGTACGACAAACCGGCCGGCATCGTCGACCGCGTCGTGTGCGTGAACCCATCGCTCACCGGCGGCAACGGGTCCGGCATGCTGCCCGGACCGTTCTGCCCGGGCTACCGATTCACCGAGCACTACGTGGAGGGCACCGAGCCGAGGGCGAACGACGCCGACTTCTACACCTCGTGCGGGATCCGTCTCGTGGCGCCGTTCCCGGACTGGCAGCCCTACTACAACACGTGGGCGGCCGGCGCGGTCTCGGGCCAGTACAGCTACGGCCGCTTCAACTGGACCATCTGCGGCTTCGAGCCGAAGCCGTCCGCCTCACCCAGCGGAATCCCGTTCCCCTCGGCGACGCCGCCACCGCCGCGGACGACGCCGCCACCAACACCGAGGCCCACGAAGAAGCCGTAGCGGTTCGCGCGCGCGCCGCCTGCAGCATCGCGCCGCGGGTCCTGCCTCGGCTCGGGGTCCTCGCTCGCTCGAAACTCGCCCGCTCGGCCCACTTCAAAGTCGTCCCTTGTCTCGCGGGCTCAACTCTCGCTCGCGAGGACCCGACTCGCCGCGTCACCCGCGGCGCCTCCCCGCGATGTGCGCACGTAGACTCACGTTGTGGGAGCGGTGTCGAGCGCGGCGTTCTACGCACCGGTCGAAGGGGAACTCAAGGAGCTGGAGCGACGGCTTCTCGCCGTCGGCCGGGGTGGCCATCCGACGTTCCAGGCCGCCGTCGAGCACGTGTTCCAGACACCCGGCAAGCTCCTGCGTCCGACGCTCGTCTTCCTCTCAGCGCGATTCGGGACACGTGACGATCCAGAGACCGTCCTGAACCTCGCGGAGTCGCTCGAGCTTGTCCATACCGCGTCTCTGGTCCACGACGACATCGTCGATCGCGCCGACGTCCGCCGGAACATCCCCACCGTGAACGCGATGTGGGATGGTGACGTCGCCCTCATCGTCGGCGACTACCTTTTCGCGAAGGCCTACGCGCTCGCGGCGGTACTGCCCAAGCCGGAGGTGATCGCGATCGTCGCGCAGACCGTGTTCGCCCTATGCGATGGAGAGCTCAATGAGGTCACCTCGCCGCCCAAGATGCCCACCGAGGCCGAGTACCTCGAGCGGATCGAGCTCAAGACCGCCTCGCTGTACGCCGCGTGCTGCCAGGGTGCTGCCCTGCTGACGGACGCCGAGCCGGAGCACGTTGCGGCGCTCGGAGCGTTCGGCACGAACCTCGGTCTGGCGTTCCAGATGACCGATGACATCCTCGACCTCGTCGGCGACGAGACCGAATTCGGCAAGGCGGTCGGCCGCGATCTCGAAGAGGGCATGGCGACGCTTCCGATGATCTATGCCGCGGCCGAGTCCGACGGCCATGACGGCGACCTCGCGGGCCGCATCGTCGCGCCGGGTAAGACCCGGTCAGAGGTCATCGACCTGCTGCGGATCATCCGCGCGAGCGGCGCACCCGAGCGTGCCCGTTCGCGCGCGCTCGCGTTCCACGATGCCGCGCTGCGCGCGCTCGAGGGCCTGCCCGCGCGCGCCGAGCGCGAGGCGCTACGGGACGTCGCCGACTTCGTCGTCAGCCGCGTGCGGTGAGTCCGCCTCCGAAGCGCGAGCTCGCGGAGATGCGCGACCGGCTGATCCGTGAGATGGAGCGCGTCATCGCCGCGACCGATGGTCTGAGCGCGGCGCAGCTCGCATGGACGCCCGGCGCCACGGGCGCGAACAGCCTGCTCGTGCTCGCGGCGCACACGGTGGGCGCTGCGGAGCGGCACATCCTCGTGAACATCGCCGGGCGCAAGCCGAGCGGGACGCGGGACGAGGAGTTCGAAGCGACGGCGGACATCGCCGGCGTACGCGCGAGGTCGGAGATGGTGAAGCGCGGTATCGTCGACGTGCTCGACAATCTGCCACCGGGTCGCCTCGACGACGATCTGGTCGGGCCGGTCTCCACACGCTCGGTCCAGGCGATGATCGTCCACGCCATCGCGCACGCGGCCGAGCACGCCGGCCAGGCAGAGCTGACGCGTGACCTCATCAAGGAGCGCCACGCCGCGACGTAGCAGAGCGACGGCGCTGCGGAAAGCGAAGCACAAGAGACAGCGGGCGCATCGCGAACGAGAGTTGAGACCGCGGGACAAGGTCGTGGTCCAGAGAGCGCGCCGAGCGGGCCCGTTTCGAGAGAGCGATGCGCCGGCTGGCAACACCGCGGCAGGACCCGCGGCAGGACGCCGCTACGCGTTCGGCGGCGGCGCTCCGCGATCGCGACCCCCGCGGCGTCCGCGACGGCGGCGCTTTCGCTTCGCGCCGCCTTCTTGCACTGGCGTCGCCCGTTCCTGACGCGGGACCTCGTCGCCGCCGTACGAGCCGACACCGCGCGTGTGAGCGGGGACCGGATCGAACGTCACGCCGAGCTCGGCCGCCGTGTACTCCGCGCGTCCACCGTCGACGAGACCGACGACGATCGATTCCTTCACCACGTTGACGCCCTGGGTCGTCGCGCAGCCGGACGTTCCGCAGGATCCGCTCACGCAGGACGGGATGTGGAACGTCTCCCCGAGCTTCGGGAGCTTGCCCTTCACCTCTTGATACGTCTCGAGCTCGTAGATGAGGCAACACTTGAGCCGCCCGCACACGCCCGTGAGCTTCGACTGGTTGAGCGGAAGGTCTTGGTCCTTCGCCATGCGGATCGAGATGTTCGAGAACTTGTCCAGCCAGCTCGAGCAACAGAGCTCGCGGCCGCACGTGCCCACGCCGGTCATCACCTTCGTCTCGTCGCGGGCACCCATGCGGCGGAGCTCGATGCGCGTGCCGAAATGGGCCGCGAAGGCCGCATTGAGCTCGACGAGGTCGGCGTCGGCGGGCGGGTGCCCCGACGGGTCGGTCGAGTAGAAGATCGTGAGCGCGGATCCATCGAACTGCCAGTCGGCGCCGAGGATCTTGATCGGCAGACGCCGCGAGCGGACCATCTCCGCCGCGGCACCCGCCGCGTCGACGTCCATGCGCTCGCGCTTGTTGATCTCGAGCACGTCGGTGACCGAAGCCTTGCGGACGACGGTGCCGAGCGGAGGATCGATCTGCACGAGCGGCGAATCCGTGGGGAGGATCTGCACTCGCGCGGCGTCCACGCCGAGCTCGGTCCGCACGATGATCCAGTCGTTCACGCGGTAGTCGGTCACCGCGCCCGGGTCGAAGAAGTACATACGCCCGGCCTTCATGAAACGGGCGCCGACCACGGTGCGCATCAGGCGGCCTCCGCGAACGTCTTGTCGTAGGGCAGCTTCAGGACGAAGAGCTCGAGGAGCATGCGCGCGCTCACCGTTGTCTCGACGACGTCGCGCCGCCACCGCTCCATCCGCTGCGCGAGGTCGACGAGGTCGCGCGTCGCGACCGTCGCCGCGAGGCGGCGGCTCTCCTCGTCACGGTCCGGACGCATCGAGCGATCGCCAACCCCCGTCGCCGCGACGGCGGCGTCGCGCACGAGCTCGCTCCAACTCACCAGGCGCGTCTCGATGAGCTCACTGCGCTTCTGCGTATCCCGCTCGTCCGCGAGCGCCGCGGCCCACGCGAAGCGCTCGGTGAGCTTGCTCCCGACGAGGCGGTAGAACTCGGCCTCGAATTGCCGTCGGGCGGCGCGCGCGCTCTCGTCGGTCGCGAGCGCGATGGCGATGCCGGGCTTTCCGGCCGCCGATGCCCCGAAGCGCGACGCGCTCGGCCCGAAGCGGGCCACGAGGGCCCGCTCGATCTCCGCGCGCGCGACGGACCGGAACGGGAGCGGCTGCAGGCGCGACCGGATCGTCTCCAGCAGACGAGACGGCGTCGGCGTGATGAGGAGCAGCACCGCGTGCGCCGGCGGCTCCTCGAGCGTCTTGAGCAGCGCGACCTCGGCATGCTCCGAGAGATCGGCCGCGTCGTCGATGATCACGACGCGCCTCCGTCCCTCGAGCGGTCGCAGCGCCAGGTCCTGCTGCATCTCGCGGATCTGCTCGATCGTGATGTTCTTGCGGTCGTCCCGCTTCGCCTGGTCGACGAGTCGCGTGACCTCGCGGACGTCCGGATGCAGCCCGCGCTCGATCTTCCGGCAGGCGATGCAAACGCCGCATCCGCCCGGCACCGCCGGCACCGTCGCGCAGTTGAGCGTCTGCGCCAACCGAACCGCCAGCGTGTGCTTCCCGATCGACCGCGGACCGCTCAGCTCGTAGCCATGGGCCACGTCGCCGCGGGCCGCTCGCTCGCCAAGCCTGGCGAGCAGGCGACGCTGCCCGATCACATCTCGCAAGTCCGCTCGCGATTCTAGTCGTGGGCCGGCAAATGGTCGTGCCGCGATGGTCAATTCGCGCGATGACGCATCCAAGGATCGTGCCTAGGGTCGCGCGATGCGTGAGGTGGAGGATCGTTCGGCCGCAGGCGGGGCGGCAACGGCACCGCTCTTCTCCGTCCGAGAGTCCGAGATCGTCGAGCTCATCGCGCTCGGCCTGGAGAACAAACAGATCGCCGCGCGGCTCGGGATCTCCCAGCGGACGGTCCGAACGCACCTCGAACGCCTCTTCGAGGACCTGCAGATCCACTCTCGGGCAGCCGCGGTGGCGCTCTGGATGACCAACCACCACCACCGATAGCTGTCGGTCATACGTCCGACTTGTGCCGACGAACAGCTGAGTAACGATGCCCGGCGTTCGGAGGGAGTGGTGGCGGAGGCGGTGGGGATGCTTTCTGTCGGAGTCGAGCTCCTCGTCGGGACGTTCCTGCTCGTCGCGGGCATCGTGAAGGCTCGAGCCGGCGAAAGCGCGGTCGTCGCCGCGGTCGGCAGGTACGACATCGGGAGCGGCGCCTTCCAGCGGGTGTTCGCGCGGCTTCTCCCGTGGATCGAGATCGGACTCGGCGTCGGTCTGATCCTGGCTCTCTTCGGCGGTCTGGCGGCCCTGGGTGCAGGGGCCTTGCTGGCCGGCTTCGCGCTTGCGATGGCGCGTTCGCTCGTGAGCGGCAGGCGCCATCCCTGCGGGTGCGGCTCAGATCGCGGCCTGCCCCTCATCTCGTGGGCGCTCGTCCTGCGCAATGGCCTTCTGGTCGTGGCCCTGACGGTGGCTGAGCTCGGGCAGGGCAGGTCGCAGGCGAGCCTTGCTCTCGCACTCGTCTTCCTTGCCGGCGCGCTCTCGTCGGTCGCACTTCACGTCCGGTCGCGCGCCCGCATCACGCAGGCGCTCGCAGCCGCAACGACCAGCAGAACCTGAAATTGGAGGAGAACGTGGCCGCCATCTCGAGACGAAAGGTCCTGTCCATCGTCGCAGCCGGCGCTGGAGGTCTCGTCGCGAAAGCGAGTGGGCTCATGCCGGAGATCGCCCTGGCCGGAGAGACACCGAACTCGGCGGCGGCGACCACGACCGAGGGCAACATGGTCATCGAGCATTTCGATCAGGCTGCGATCGGTCGCGCGCTCGCCGACGCGCGCGCGAACAACGACGGACGTGTGCTCTGGTCCGCGCTCGAGCGGGATGGGATGCTCGCGCAGCCGAGCCTGGCGTACGGATCACGAGCACATCTCAGGACCGACCCCCATGTGCGAGGGCACTTCGTGGCCGTGCCGTTCTCAGACGGGCTCGGGCGTTCGGCAAAGCTCTATCACGGACTCGAGGCACTGGGAGGCCTCAAATCCTTCGTGATGCGGTGGAGCGACAGCGATCAGAAGAACATCGAGTTCCTCGAAG
>JBKPCZ010000160.1:0-5313 GCA_046727665.1 Chloroflexota bacterium | reverse complement strand
GGCCTGGCCCTCGTTCAGCCACGCCGGAACGAGGTCGCAGCGAGGCACGCAGGCCTCAAGGGTCGCGTAGTGCGTCAGCTCGTGGCGGATCGCGGCGATCGGGCGGCGCTCCCGCACCGCGTCCCAGTTCACCAAGATCATGCGCAGGTCGGGTTCGAAGAACGCGACCGAGTTCTCCGCGACGAACGCGGCGGTCGCGCCGGTGTAGCCGAATTCCTGCACCAGCCCGGTCCGGTAGGTCTCCGCGGTGGCGAACACGTCGATCGTCGGTCGCCGTCGCAGCGTCCAGTCGAACTCGCGCTGCACGGAGGCGACATCGTCGACGATCTGGTCGTAGAGCGCCTTCAGGTCCGGTCCGCCGATCGAGCTCTCGGCGAAGACGTTCGCGCCCGGGACGCAGATCGGGGCCAGCGCGATGTCGGCGACGATCTTCTCCGGCGACGGACACCGCACGAACGGGGTGGCCGTGGGTTCCAGCGACGGCGGCACGGTCGCGGGCGCGATGCTCGGCGTGGGCTCGGTCGCGCTCACCACGACGGCGGGCGATTCCGATGGCGACGGCGATCGCGAAGGCGACGCGATCGTTGGCGCACAGCCCTGCAGCGCGAGGGCGGCGGCGAGGGCGACCAGCGCCGCGCGCACTAGTCCCCCGGCGCGGAGAGGAAGATGGATGCGCCGAGGCGATCGGCGTACTGGGGACGGAAGCGCTCGACGTTGTACTGGTGCTCGACGTCGACGCGCCGCGGACCGAGCGTCGGGTCCGGCAGCGTCGTGTGCACGAAGTTGCCGCCCTGGATCGCGACCATCCGACCCGACGCGCCGTCGCGGATGAGGTCGACGGCGATGTTCGCGAAGGTGATCGCGACGGTCTGATCGAGCGCGTCGGGGTCGCCGCTCCTGAGGTCGTAGGTCAGCTCGCTCGCGAGCGTCTCCTCGCCGGAGCGTTTGCGGATCTCGTCGGCGAGCGTCTCCGCGATGTTCGTCTTATGGCGATGGCCGAATGCGTCCGCGGGCCCGTACTCGGGGATCGCGCCGCCCCGCCAGACCGCGCCCTCCGCCGCCACGACGAACGCGTAGCGCGACGGGTTGCGGCGCTTGTCCTCCACGAGGATCTCCACGAGACGATCGAGATCGAACGGCGCCTCGGGGATGAGGCACCGCGCCGATGTCACATACGCGGCATGCAGGGCGCTGAAGCCGGCATCGCGCCCGAAGATGCGGAAGACGCCGATGCGCTCGTGCGATCCGAGCGTCGTGCGCTGTCGATCGATGAGCTCCTTCGCGCGCGTGATCGCGGTCGAGAATCCGATGCAGTACTCGGTGCCTTGCACGTCGTTGTCCATCGTCTTCGGGACGCCGATGAGAGGGATGCCCTCGCCGACGAGCACCTGCGAGTAGGAGAGCGTGTCGTCTCCGCCGATCGTGACGAGATAGTCCAGCCCGAGCGACGCGATGTTGCGCAGGACCACCGGGGTGAGGTCGTAGACGCCGTCACCGGCGGCGAGGCCCGCGCGCTCCGTGGCGTCGAGATACTCCGGGAGTCGCGGCTCGGCCATCTTGCGCGGATTCGTCCGCGACGTGTGAAGGACCGTCCCCCCGGTGCGATCGATGGCGCGCGTGTTCACGCGGTCGAGCGGGCGCACGTATTCCGGATCGGGCTCGCGTCCGGGTCGCATGTGCGTCAGGCCCTGCCACCCGCGACGGATGCCGAGCACCTCGTACCCGAGCTCCGTCGAGCGGTAGACGACGCTCTTGATCACCGGGTTCAGGCCGGGGACGTCGCCCCCTCCGGTCAGGATCCCGATGCGGCGCTTCACCCGAACAATCCTAGACAGGGAACAGCGCGTCCTGGACGGGGACGCGCTGTTCGCGCCGCGGGGAGGGGAGAGGAACTATCGGTACGTGGAGAACTTGGACCAGAACTGTCCAGGTGTGAGGCGTGATTCGCGGATCGCTTTCGGGCAGACGCTGTTGATCCGCTCAGCGAGCGCCGTGAGGTCTGCAGCGGACTTGCCGCGGCTCATCTCGGCGCGTAGGTCGATGCATGCCCGCATCGCCTCGGTCATTCCACTGGTGCTGCTCGTCTTGTCGGCTGTTGCCTGCTCGCCGCGGGGGGAGGCCAGGCCGTCCGCGAGACGGGCGATCTCGTCGCCGCTCAGTCCGGTCGCTTCGATGAAGCGGCGGCAGGCATCGCTCTCGAGGTCGCGGGTGCCGGCGCACTCCTTCATGAGCGCCCACGCGTCCGGCCGCTTCCCGGGCTTGGGCTCGGCGAGCGCGTCGAGCTTCCGCATGACCTTGTCGAAGAACTCGTCGGGGCCGAGTCCGCTGACTTCCTGGGCGCGATAGCACTCGTCGCTGTTGACGTCGCGCGTTTCGAGGCAGGCCGCGAAGAGCTGACTGAACTCGTCCGGATGCGGCATTGTCGCGGCCGTCCCACCACCGACGGTCGCCGCCGAAGCACCCGCAACCAGAACGACTGCCAGAGCCAGGGCCGCGAGAAGTGCGCTGCTGATTATTTTCATGATCCCCAGAACGAAGGTCCGGCGGCGACCTTACAGACCTGGAAGTACCAGTACCGTGCCCGGGGAGGCGGCGGCCCTCACGGCCGGTCACTGCACCCTGAGGAGCACCGTTCCAACATCGATGTACGTGCTCGACACCGTCTTCGTGATCGACGCCTTGTAGTTCTTGATCCCGTCCGTGCGCAGGAAGTACAGCGTCTGTGACTGTCCGATCTTCGCCGAGACGGTCACGCTGAAGGTCGGCCCGGTCACGGCCAGGCACGAGCCGCCCAGGCTGATGGACACGCAGACGTTCGTGGCGGGCGTGCCGTCGGGGTTCTTGATGGTCCCCGTGAACGTCACGAGCTGCGCGACGACGGTGGTCGTTGGCTTAGGTGTCGCCGTCGGCGGCTTCGGCGTCGCGGTCGGAGCGGTCGTCGGCCGCGGCGTCGCGGGACGCTGTGTCGCGGTCGGGACCGGCGACTGCGTCGGGCTCGGCGGCGAAGTCGGGCTCGGCGTTGGCGACGGTGACGCCGTCGGCGCCGGCGTGGGGCTCGTCGACGGTGACTCGGTCGGCGCCGGCTCGACCACGGCGGGCGTGACCGGTTGGTCCTTCTGGACCATCAGCAGCGTCTGACGCTCGATCTCGCGCACGCGCCCGGCCGCGAGCGCGTTGCCCGTGGCCTCGAGACGCGCGGCCTCGCTGGTGCGCTGCTCGAGCAGCGAGAGGAGGTACTCCGCGCGGTCGCCGGGATCCGCGTGCAGCGGGATCGCGAGGTCCTCGAGTGTCACGCGCAGCCCGTAGAGCACGCTGTCCCCGGGCGCGGAGAGCGTCGTGGCGGTGAAGCCGAAAATGAGCGCGCCGGTAGCGAGGGCCAGCACTGGCCGGCGGATCCACGCCGGGAGCGCGTCGTGGCTCGCGCGCGCGGTCCAGGCCGTCTCCAGCCGGGAGCGGAGCCTGCGGTCGGCGCGTCGATCCATGCGCTCGGTGCGCAGCGCGGCGAGCAGGCCGACGAGGCGGTCGTCGTTCACGAGCGTCGGCCCTTGCGCGCCATGTCGCGCTGCGCGTCGTCGAATTCCTTGCGGAGACGTTCGAGCGCGCGGTGCTGAAGCGTGCGAACCGCGCCCTCGGTCTTGCCGAGCGCCGATGCGACCTCGAGCGCGCTGTAGCCCTCGATGAAGCGCATGACGATGACATCGCGGTGCTCGGCCTTGAGCCTCGTCAACGCGGCGAGGAGGACGCTGCGGTCGACGGCGAGCGTCGCTTCGGCCTCGACGTTCTGCCGCGAGGCCGGCTCGGTCACGAGCTCGTCGACGGAGAGGGGCTGCTTAAGCGTGCGCGAGCGATCTATCGCCGCGTTGCGCGCGATCCGATAGAGGAACGCGACGAAGGGCAGCCCCCGGTCCTGGTATCGGTCGAGAGAATGCAGCGCCTTCACGAAGACGTCCGAGGTGAGGTCTTCGGCATCGTGCGCGGTCCCGGTGCGCGACAGGCAGTAGCGGTAGATCGGATCGCGGTATCGCTCGTACAGCTCCCCGAAGGCAGAGGCGTCACCGGACTTGGCGGCGCGAACGAGCGCTCCATCGGTCCCGGTCTCACCTCCAGTCAGGTCCGCGGGGCGCGCCACGCCCACGACAACGTCGGCGTCGCCTTGCTTCACCTAACGAAAGCGCGCGGGAACCCGTTCACCCAGCGTCACCGCCTGGACGCTAGGGGCGCCATCCGGGAGCCGTAAGGCCCCCGGATGGGCTATTTCGGACCCACGCTGAGGCGCCGAACGGCTAGAGAAGCCGTTCCATGAGCACGACGTCGACCCAGCGCCCGTCCAGCAGGCCCTGCTCCCGGTAGACCCCCACCTCGCGGAAACCCTGGCGTCGGTAGAGCGCGATGCTCGCCGCGTTCTCCGGAAAACCCGCCAGCACGAGCTTGTGGAAGCCGATGTCGCGGCCAAGCTCGACGAGTCGCTGAAGGAGGGCGGTCCCGGCTCCCTTTCCGCGCCTGTCGCGCGCGACGTACACCGAGATGTCCGCGACGTGGCGGTACGCATCGCGCGCATTGAAGACGTTGAGACTGGCCCAACCGACGACCACACCGTCAGCCTCGACAACGACGACCGGATGGCGCGCGTCGCGGGCTGCGAGCCAACTGCGACGCTCCTCCGCTGTTCGCGGCTCGGTCTCGAGCGTCGCGCGGTCCGCGATGCCCTCGTTGTAGATGGCGCAGATCACTTTGGCGTCATCCGCCCGCGCCGCTCTCACTGAAAAGTGGCGTGTGCCCACAGCTTGAGGTTAGACTTCGCGCAACAACTTCATATCGCGTTGCCGGCCAGAGGCGCGATCGTCAGGAGTACCGCTCGCGGAGGAACGAGCTTCCACCGAAGCGACGGGAACGGGGCGATCGCCGAAGTCGGTGATCGGTCTCGCGATCACTGGCTGGCTCGTCCACCGGAAGGAGACGGGCTGTCGGCTCGGGGGTGACCCCGGGTCGAAGCGCTACCGTGCGACCAGCTTCAGGTGAGGCTCGGTGTGCGCGTACGCGCTGCCGGGCTTCTTTCGTTGAAAGGACCCGGCAGAGCTGACCGGCGCGTGGGGAAAGGGACGTGCCGATGCCGGTCGAGCGCTTCGCGATCATCGATTCGACGCTCCGCGAGGGGGAGCAGTTCTCCAACGCGCATTTCACGACCGCCGAGAAGGTGCAGATCGCCAAGCTGCTCGACGAGTTCGGCGTGGAGTACATCGAGCTCACGTCGCCGGTCGCGTCACCGCAGTCGTGCGAGGACCTGAAGATCGTCGCCGGCCTCGGCCTGAAGGC
>JBKPCZ010000159.1:0-3837 GCA_046727665.1 Chloroflexota bacterium | reverse complement strand
CGATGCCGTGCCCGGCGTGACGCGTGCGGAGATCGCTCCGCACCACCGCGAGCGCGGGTTCTGCTGCGGCGCGGGCGGTGGCCGGATGTGGATGGAAGAGAAGATGGGCCAGCGCGTGAATCACCGCCGCGTCGATCAGCTCCTCGCCACGAAGTCCGGCGCGACCAAGGTGGCGAGCGGTTGTCCCTATTGCCTGATCATGCTGGAGGAGGGCGTCGGCGCAAAAGGCGTGCAAGAGTCGATCAAGCCGGTCGACGTGCTCGAGCTCGTCGCGGCTCGTTTGGAGACGAACTGATGGACTTCACGGACGGCGGCACGATCGCGTGGATCCTCGGCGCGCTGGTCGCCATTGTGGTGGCGGTCTTCGCCATCTGGGTCGGTGTGCGCTACGCGAACGACGAGGAGATCGTCTGACATGAAGTTCCTCGTGTGCCTGAAGCAGGTCCCGGACTCGACCGTCCGCGTGAAGGTCGCGCCGGATGGCAAGTCCATCGCGACCGAGGGCATCACCTGGTCGATCTCGCCGTACGACGAGTACGCGATCGAGCTCGCGCTGGAACACAAGGACGCCGATCCCGCGACGACGGTGAGCGTGGTCACCGTGGGTCCGGCGCGGTCACGCGACGCGCTGCGGCAGGCGCTCGCGATGGGCTGTGACGACGCGACGCTGATCACCGCTGACGACAAGGTCGCGGGTCTCGACGTGGCGAAAGCGCTCGCCGCCGTTGTGAAGGAAGCGAAGCCGGACGTCGTGCTGTGTGGCAAGCAGGCCTCCGACGACGACCAGGCCCTGGTCGGACCCGCGCTCGCCGAGGCGCTGGGCTGGCCGCACGTCGGCATGCTCACGAAGATCGCCGCTGGCGGCGACGGAATCGAGCTGTGGCGCGAGATCGAGGGCGGCCACGAGGTATGGACCGCGCCGTTGCCCGTCGTCGGACTCGTGCACAAGAGCGCGAAGGACCCGCGGTATCCGAGCCTGCCGGGGATCATGAAGGCGAAGAAGAAGGAGATCCCCGAAAAGGATCTCGCCGCGCTCGGCGTGACGCCCGGCGCGCCGCGCGCCGAGGTCGTCGCGATGGAGCCGCCGCCGCAGCGCGGCGGTGGGAAGATCCTGAAGTCCGACGGGGACGTGAAGGCGCTCGCCGCCGAGCTCGCGCGCCTGCTCCACGAAGAGGCGAAGGTCCTGTGAAGATCCTGATCGTCGCGGATCGCAAAGATGGCGAGCTGCGGCGGGTCACCGCGGAGATCGCGGCGAAGGCGAAGTCCTTCGGCGACGCCGAGATCGTCGAGGTCACCGGTACGGATCGCTATCACCCTGTCGCGCATGCGAGCGCGGTCGCGGAGCGCGCGAAGTCGAGCGGCGCCGACGTCATCCTCATCGGCGCGACGCTGAACGGGCGCGACCTTGGTGCGCGCGTCGCCGCGAAGCTCGGCTGGGCCTACGCGGGGGACTGCACCGATGCGTCTGTGAGCGAAGGCGGGGTCGAGGTGAAGCGGCCGATGTACGCCGGCAAGGTGCGCGCGACTTTGCGCGTGCCCACGCCCGCGGTCCTGTCGATACGACCCGGCGCATGGACGCTGCCCGCCGGATCCGGTGAGGTGAAACCCGCGACGGTCGCCGCCGACGCGAGTGCGGAGAAGCTGAAGTTCGCGCGCTTCGAGCCCACCGCGACCTCTGGCAAACGCGTCTCGCTGAGCGAGGCGCGCGTCATCGTGTCTGGTGGGCGCGGTCTGAAGGGCCCTGAGAACTGGAAACTGCTGGAGGAGCTCGCCGATGCGCTCGGCGCGGCGACCGGCGCGTCGCGCGCCGTGACCGACGCCGGCTGGCGCCCGAACGAGGAGCAGGTCGGCCAGACGGGGAAGACGGTCATGCCCGACCTGTACATCGCGCTCGGCATCTCCGGAGCGATCCAGCACCTCGCCGGGATGACGTCGAGCAAGGTCATCGTCGCTGTGAACAAGGATCCCGACGCCGACATCTTCAAGATCGCGGACTACGGCGTGGTCGGCGACCTCTTCGAGTTCCTGCCTGCGTTCACGGAGGCAGTGAAGAAGACGAAAGCCGGAGCGTGATGCGGCCGGAGGCTGGGCAGACCGAGCGCGAGCTCGCCGGCGCGGTGCACGACTGGGCCTCGAGCGCGCTGCCCGCGCCGCGTATCGCGGACGCGGAGCGCGAGGGCGCCCTACCGCGGGACGTGATCCACGACCTCGGCGAGCTCGGCGTGCTCGGCATGAGCGTGCCTGAAGTGGACGGCGGTCTCGGCGCGTCCTCCGTCGTCTTCGCGCTCGTGCTCGAGGAGCTGGCAGCCGCGTGGCCGTCGCTCGCGGTCGGCGTCTCGGTCAACAGCGGGATCGTCGCCGGCTCGATCGTGCGCTACGGCACCCGCGAGCAGCGCGCGCGTTGGCTGCCGGGTCTTATGGACGGTTCCGGGCTCGGCGCCTTCGCGCTCACCGAGGCCACGAGCGGGAGCGACGCCGCCTCGCTGCGCGCCAGCGCGCGGCGCGTCGGAGACGGCTGGGTCCTCAACGGCCGCAAGCAGTTCATCACGAACGCGAAGTACGCGCCGCTGGTCATCGCTTTCGCGCGCGTGGGCGCGGCCGAGGAAGCGCGTCCACATGCCGGCATCACCGCGTTCATCGTCCCCACCGACGCGCCCGGCGTGAGCTTCGGTCCGTCCGAGCAGAAGATGGGTCTCTTGGCGTCGGACACGAGCGCGCTCGTGCTGGAGGATGCCCGCGTCGGTGCAGAGGCACTGCTGGGCGAAGTCGGGCGCGGCTTCGGCATCGCGCTCGCCGGTCTCGACGGCGGGCGCATCGGCATCGCGGCGCAGTCGATCGGCATCGCTCGCGCGGTGATCGAGCGCGCGATGGCGTACGCGCGCGAGCGGCGTCAGTTCGGGCGGCCGATCGCGGAGTTCGAGGCGGTCCGCTTCTCGCTCGCGCGGGCCCGCACCGACCTGGACGCCGCGCGGATGCTCGCGCTGCGCGCGGCATGGCTGCGGGACCGGGCCTGCCCGTTCACCCGCGAAGCGTCGATGGCCAAGCTGTTCGCGAGCGAGGCCGCGCAGCGCGCCACGTATCAGGCGCTCCAGGTGTTCGGTGGCTACGGCTACATGCGCGAGTACGAGGTCGAGCGGTACGCGCGGGACGCGCGCGCGACCACGATCTACGAAGGGACGAGCGAGGTGCAGCGCATGGTCATCGCGCGCTCCCTGCTCGCGGCATGACGCTCCAGAAGAAGAAGCCAGAACGAGCGACGAGCGGTTCATCCAGCGAGTCCGCCAGCCCTGAGCGTGTCTCCTCGCGAAGCGAGAGATTCAACAAGACCTCCAAGCAGCGGTGGCTCGACGAGGTGTACGAACCGGCGGTGAAGAAACGCGCGGAACGCAAGGAGCGCTTCACGACGCTTTCGGAGGTCCCGATCGATCCGCTCTACACCGCCGAGGACCTCGAGGGCTTCGACGCCGCGCGCGAGCTCGCGGCCCCCGGAGAGTTCCCGTACACGCGCGGCATCCATCCGACGATGTACCGCTCGCGCCTCTGGACGATGCGTCAGTTCGCCGGCTTCGGCTCGGCGGAGGACACGAACGAGCGTTTCCACTACCTGCTCGCGCACGGAGTGACCGGGCTCTCGACCGCCTTCGACATGCCGACGCTCATGGGACGGGACTCCGACGATCCGCTCTCGCGCGGCGAGGTCGGGCGCGAGGGTGTGGCGGTGGACACGATCCGCGACATGGAGATCCTGTTCGACAAGATCCCGGTCGACCAGGTGACCACCTCGATGACGATCAATGGACCGGCGTCGATCGTGTGGGCGATGTACCTCGCGGCGGC
>JBKPCZ010000158.1:0-8270 GCA_046727665.1 Chloroflexota bacterium | reverse complement strand
GCCGCTCGCCGAGTACGTCGCGCTGGTCGCGGAGCACTGCGGCATCCCGATCCCGCCGAACTATCCCGCGATGGGCTCCGACGCCTTTCGCACCGGCACCGGCGTGCACGCCGCCGCGGTCATCAAGGCGCTGCGCAAGGGCGACCGCGATCTCGCCGATCGCGTGTACAGCGGCGTGCCGGCATCGGTGCTCGGCCGCGAGCAGCGGATCGAGGTCGGGCCGATGAGCGGCGAGTCCAACGTCGTGTACTGGCTGGAGTCACACGGCCATGTCGCGACGCGCGAGCTCGTCGCGCGCGTGTTCGAGGCCGCGAAGGCGAGCGACCGACTCCTTACGGACGCGGAGCTGGAGCGGCTCGCCCGCGGCTAGACCGACATCCGGCGCTGGCGGGCACCGCCGCCAAGCAGACCGACGTCGATCGCGAGACCGATGAGCACGACGACGATCCCGAGGCCGTTCAGCCCGCCGAGCTCGTTCTGCGCGATCGCGTACGCGAGCGTCGTGGCGGGCAGGAACAGGAATCCGAGGAACGGCAGCAGGAATGCGTCGTACGCCCGGCTCAGATAGTTGGTGAAGACCCAGAGGATGAACAGCACGATCCGCGGCGTGAAGAACGCCAGCAGGATGAGGACGCAGCACACGCACGGCAGAGTGCCACAATCGAAGCGATGACTCAGATTGTCCGACCGGCCGAGCTACTGCCCGGTGTCGACGCCAAACGCATCCCCGGGCCCGAGCGCGTCGACACAGCGGCCGGCGGCGGGGGAACGGCGATCCGCGGCAAGGCCCTCATCTTCTGGGACCCGAAGGTGCCGGGAAAGAAGCTCGACGCGATCGACACCGACCAGATCACGCCGGCGAACGACTGCGTCTCGGAGAGCCTCGAGACGCTCGACCAGCGCTGGAAGGCCGGCTCGTTCCGCTTCCTGATGCCAGACTTCCGCCAGCGCGTCGGGCGCGGCGAGAGCTTCATCGTCGCGGGCGATCGCTTCGCGATCGGATCGTCGCGCGAGATGAGTCCCGCCGGCCTCAAGGGTGTCGGCGAGGAAGCCGGCCGCGAGCTCGTCATCGTCTGCGGCGCCGGCATGGGCGACATCTTCCGGCGCAATGCCCTGAACCTCGGCCTGCACGTCGTCCAGAGCCGCGCGGCGGTCGAGGATGCGCAGGAGGGCGACACGTTCTCGTTCGATCCGGACACGCGGACGCTCACGAACGAGACGCAGCGCAAGAGCTACGAGCCCGCGCCGCTCTCGCCGGCCGAGGACGACATCCGCCGGTCCGGCGGGATCATCAAGATCGGCCGCCGCGAATTCCGCGACTCGGTCGTTCGCCAGCCGGACATCGTGTGGCCCGATGCGGCCACCGCGCGCGCGCTGACATCGACCGAGCAGATCCTGTGGGCGCACCGCGTCGACAAGGACGCCGGCGTGCGCGCCGGCGCGACGGTGCGCGTCTACGCCGACCTGCTGCCGGCGTCGGACGGGACCGCGCCGTTCTCCATCCACACCTTCAACCAGATCACCGGCGGCGACACGATCCGTCCGCGGCAGATCGCGATCGCGAACGACCACTTCGTCTTCAATCGCCGCGAGGCCGACGACAAGCAGACCGCGATCGGCAAGCAGTTCGCGGATCTGCACGGGATCACGCGCCCGCACTACGCGACGCCGGGCGACGGCATCTTCCACTTCTATTTCCCGGAGCAGGGCCTCGTCGTCCCTGGCGCGCTCATCCCGGGTGCGGATTCGCACAGCCGGGCCTACGGCGCGTACGGCGCCCTCGGCTACGGCGTCGGATCGACGACGCTCGGCTTCGGCTGGGCCACCGGCTACGTGTACTTCACCGTCGCGAAACAGCGTCGCGTCGTGTTCACCGGACGGCTGCAGCCCTGGGTGAGCGGGAAGGACGTCGTGCTCGCGCTGCTCGCCCGATGGGGCCCGAGTCAGTCGCAGGGCATGAGCGTCGAGTTCGTCGACGCCGCGCGGCAGCTGCCGATGAGCTACCGCAACACGATCGCGAACATGATGGCCGAGGGCGAGGCGCAGAATGGCATCTTCGCGCCCGACGATCTGACATACGCCTGGTATCGCGAGAAGGGTTTCACCGATCTCCCCTACCCGCGCTTCGCGCCCGGCGCCGACGCGCGCTACGAGATCGACGAGACGCTCGATCTCTCCGAGGTCGTGCCGCTCATCGCGAAGCCGTTCAGTCCCGGCAACGCGTTCCCCGCGAGCGAGGTCGCCCGCGAGCGGATCGCGTTCGACAAGGCGTTCATCGGGTCATGCACGAATGGCGGCTACGGGGATCTCCTCGAGGCTGCGCTGGTCCTGCGCGCCGCACGCGACAAGGGCGTGAAGACGGCAGAGAAGGAGTTCGTGATCTTCCCAGGCTCTGGCGGCGTGAAGAAGGACATCGAACGCACCGACGAGCGGCTCGGCGGCGAATCGATCGCCGACGTGTTCCGCTCCGCCGGGGGGCAGATCCGCGAATCGTGGTGCGGTCCCTGCTTCGGCCAGGGACCGGATGCGCTCGTGAAGGGCCAAACGGCGATCACCTCGTTCAACCGGAACTGGGCGAACCGCATGGGCGTCGGTGGTCTCGGTTATCTCGCGAGTCCCGCGGTCGTCGCGTCGTCGGCGCTTCTCGGCTACATGGGCCCACCGAGCGAGCTCGGCATCGAGTGGCGCGCCGAGCGGTTCGTCTAGATGTCGGTCCCGGTGATCGAGCCCGCGACCATCAACCGGCGGTTCGTCGCGTACCTCCTCGACGGAGTCGCGCTGGGTCTCGTGGCGCTGTTCGTCGTCGCGAACCTCACATTCGGGCTCGACGCAGTGACGCAGGCGTTCGTGAACGTCGCGATCGTCGCCCTCGCCGGCCTCGCCTATTTCGCGCTCTCGTGGACGCAGCTCGGTGCCTCACCGTTCCAGTGGCTGCTCGGGATGAGGACGCTAAACGCCGCGGATGGCGCGCTCATCACCCCGTCGCAGGCGGTGCGGCGCTGGGCTTTTCTGTATGGACCCGGGGAGCTGCTGTCGGTCATCGCGCTGATACCTGGCGCGAGCGCGGCGGTCTTCCTGTCGATCATCTACGCCTATTACCTCTACCGGACCGCGTCACGCGACCCGCAGCGGCGCGGTTTCCACGATCACCAGAGCGGAACGATCGTCGTGAGATCCGCCGCAACTCCGACGAGGGTCGCGCCTAGCGCGTAGCGCGGCGTCGCGCGGCTCCGGAACGGGACGATCGTAAGCCGACGAGCATCTCGAGCTGGCGGAGCGTGCGCTCGACGACCTCCGGCTCCGTGACCGGGAGCATGAAGCTGCCTTTCAGCGCGGAGACGATGAGGCCCGCCATCCCATCGGCGTCGAGCCCAGAGGGCACCGCGCCCTCGCCCTGCGCTCGCCGCAGCAGCGTGCGCAGCATCGCGTGCCAGGCCTGGTCGGTGTCCCCGATGATCTCTCGCAGCGATGGGTCCCGTGCGCCGCGGATCGCGAGCTCGGCCATGACGGCGAAGAGCTCAGGCTCGTCTCGCGAGAGGCGCCGCAGACCGCGGAAGTGCGCGCGCAGCTGATCTTCGGCGGAGCCTGCGCCACCCAGCGTGCCCCGGAAACGGCCCATCGCGTGAGCGACGACGCCGCGGATCAGGTCCTCTTTGTGCGGGAAGTAGTAGTGGAGCGTCGCGATGTTCACGCCAACGGCAGTGGCGACCTCGCGCGTTCGAAGACCTTCGAACCCGCGCGTGGCCAACACCTCGTAAGCGGCCGCGACCAGTGCGTCCTTGCGGGACTTGGCCTCAGGTTCTGCCACTTGACGTCTAATCAATCAGATGATTGAATCATAGCAGCACTGGGGAGCCCGCCGATGGAGGCACACATGAACCTGATGGTCAAGATCGCACACGCTACGGGACCGATCGCCCTTCGCGTCGCGCACACCGGGATCATCCCCATCTGGGGCATCGTCCGCCATCGGGGTCGCAAGTCCGGAAAGACATACGCGACGCCGATCGCGCTGCGCCCGACGGCCGACGGTTTCGTTCTGCCGCTGCCGTGGGGCGAAGGCACCGATTGGTGCCGCAATCTCCGCGCGGCTGGCGGGGGCGTCGTGGTGTGGCGTGGCACCGACTACGAGGTCACTGCGCCCGAAGTCATCGACACCGCAGCCGCACTGCCTGAATTTGCGCCTGCGATGCGGCCCGTCGTGCGGCTCGTGGGCATCAAGAAGTTCCTTCGGGTGCGACGCGCGCTCGTCGGCGCTGAGTTACGACCGCTCACCCAGCGAACGGCCTAGCGAGCGGCAACGGCAGCAGATGTCGGCATGCCAGGTGCGTGACCACGGGCCATGTCCGACACCACGAAGATCATTCCTCCCCCGCGCCGCGGGCCCCGCTGGATCGACCTCATCCTGGCCGCCGTCGCGGGCGGCCTGCTCATGCTGCTGGTGATCGGCGTGGTGCTGAACGGAGGCTTTTCGCGCCTCGCGGGAACGACTGCGTCGCCGTCGCCGACGGCGTCGCTTTCGGCTTCCCCGAGCAGCACGATCCAGATCCGGACCGCGACGCCGACCGAGGCGCCGAGCCCCACGCCGGCTCCGACGCCCACCACGACCGCGACCGTGAGGCCGACGACGGGGCGTCCGAGCGCTGCGCCGACGACGGCGGCGCCGACGCCAGCGCCGACGACGCCAGCTCCGACGAAGACGCCCTAGGTCCCGCGCAGCTCCGCGACGATCGGGGCGAACTCGCGCATCGCGTTGCCAGGGACCGAGATGTAGCTGATGCCAAGGCGCTCGCGGCGGTCGACGAGGAGCTCGCGCAGCGATGAGCGAGAGCCGTAGAGCACGAACGGCGTGCGCACGAGGCTGTTCGCGGCCCGGCGCAGGTGCGCGGTCAGGCCGGCCATGAGGGAACGCGCGCGGTCGGTGACCGCGGCGTCGAACACGAAGACATTGAGCTCGACGCGTTCGAGGCGCTCGCCCGCGGCCAGGCGGAAACGCATCACACGCTCCGCCAGTGCCTTCTCTGTCAGCGTGTCGAGCCGCGGGCGGCCTTTCGCATTCACCTGTGGCGCGAACGTGACGATGTCTGCCTCGCGCGCCGCGAGGCGCAGCACCCGCGGCCCGCCGCCACCGATCATCAGAGGCGGATACGGCCGCTGGAGCGGTCGCGGCAAGACCTTCGCGCCTCGGACCGTGTAGTGCTCGCCAGCGTGATCGACGCTCTCCTCGCTGAGGAGCCGCTTGAGCAGGCCGACCGATTCCTCGAGCCGGCTCACCCGCACGGCCGGAGCGTCATAGCGGATGCCGAGCTCGCGGTAGTCGCGCCTGTTCCAGCCCGCACCGATGCCAACTTCGACGCGGCCACCTGAGAGGACGTCGAGCGTGGCGACCTCTTTCGCGAGCATCACCGGATTGCGGTAGTCATTCGCGAACACATAGCTGCCGATCCGTAGACGCGTCGTCGCGTCGGCCGCGGCCATGAGCGCCGGCATGGGCGCGAGCTGCGCGCCCATGTGGTCGGTGACGAGAAGCACGTCGTACCCGAGATCCTCGGCGCGGCGCGCAACATCGCGCCAGCGCGCGGCACTCCCGGCCCAGCGGGCCGTCACCGCGAAGCGGAATGGCCGTGACACCGCGCGAGTTTAGGCACGCGCGCGCTCGCTCGGCTGCTGTTGCGTGCGCGCGCGAACAGGAACAAAAGGTCCGCAGCCCGCGACACATCTCGTTGCCCCTTCGTTACTGGAGATAGTGAGGAAGGTCGCCTTCGCGCTTGTCGCCGTACTGGCGCTTGCCTGGCTCCCGCTGCAGAGCAATTCGGCGGAGTTCGACTCTTCGACGCCGCCGGGCGGACAGTTCCGTGCCTACTGGGTCGACGCGTTCGGCGATGACCTGTTCGACGCACCGCGCATCGACGCGATCGTGGCCGCGACGAAGGCCGCCCACCTGAACGCGATCGTCGTGCAGGCCGTTCGGCGCGGCGACTGCTTCTGCAATCGCGCCTCGGTGCCGCGCACCGAGCAGGCCGGCGTCGCGCCATTCCCGTTCGATCCGCTCCAAACGCTCATCGAGAAGGCGCACGCGCAAGGCATCGAGGTCCACGCCTGGGTCATCGCCATCGCGATCTGGCGCAACGGCAGCGCGCCGTCGTCGCCTTCGCATGTGTTCAACCTCCACGGTCCGACAGCGAGCGGCGCCGCGAACTGGCTCATGTCGCGCGACGACGGCGTGATGCAGTCCGGCACGGACTGGATGGTCGATCCCGGCCATCCGGACGCCGCGCAGTGGATCGTGGATACCGCGACGAGCATCGTCGCGAACTACGCCGTCGACGGCATCAACCTCGACCGCATCCGTTATCCCGACGGCAACAGCCAGGTGGGCGTGCCGACGTGGGGCTACAACCCGGTGGCGGTCGCGCGTTTCCAGCAGGCGACCGGGCGCACCGATCGTCCCGCGGCGTCCGATCCGCAGTGGGCGCAGTGGCGGCGCGATCAGGTCACCGGCATCGTGCGGAAGGTCTACATCGAGAGCTTCGCGATCCGACCGAGCGTGCGCGTGAGCGCCGACACGATCACCTATGGCAATGGCCCGCAGACGCAGGGCGGCTGGCAGAACACGCGCGCGTTCGTCGAGCAGCTGCAGGACTGGGACGCCTGGATGCGCGAAGGCATCCTCGATCTCAACATTCCGATGAACTACAAGCGCGATCAGACCAGTCCGAGCGACCAGCGGCGCATGTATCAGGAGTGGAGTGACTTCGCGAAGGACTCGCAGTATGCGCGGCAGTCCGCCGTCGGCTCGGCGCCGTATCTCAACGACATCGCCGCGACGGTGCGTCAGGTCCGCACGGCGGTCGCGCTCTCGAGCGCCGGCAACTACAGCGCCGGCTGGGTCGGGTACTCGTATCGCACGCCCGATTCGCTCACCGACGCGGGGGCGCGGAGCAGCGCCGCCAGCCGCGCCGAGCTCGAGCGCGCGCTGACGCAGCCGTCGTCATATGACCCGCTGACGCCGGCGATCTTCGCGTCGACCGCGAACGTCCCGCCGATGACATGGAAGACGCACCCCACGACCGGTCACGTCCGCGGCATCGCGCGGAACAGCGATGGTGTCGTGCTCGCGCAGGCGCAGGTGCTCCTGTTCTCGGTGAGCAGCGGCGCGATCGTCCGTTCGGCGAAGACCGACGGGAGCGGCTGGTTCGCCTTCGTCGATCTTCCTTCGAACAACTACCGCGTCGACGCGGCCGGCGAGACGCTCGGGATGGCCGACGTCATCACCGGCCGGCTCACGACGCTCGGTCAAGGCTCGCCGAGTCCCACACCGGCACCCTTGGCCACCGCGACGCCGATGCCGTCGCCGTCGCCCTCGCCTTCGCCCTCACCGACGCCACCGGTCGGGTGCACCGGCAGCGTCGGGCCGGGCATCGCACCGCCGGCGAACGTGCCGTCGGGCGTCGGCGGCTTCCACGCCTCGTGGTACGGGCAGAGCGGTTATCCCACGCTCTGCCCCGGAGAGACGTCCACCGCCACGGTCGCGTACCGGAACATCGGCTCGTTCGGCTGGGTGTCCGGACGCATGGGCGAGGTCGCCTACCTCGGAACGTGGTCGCCCGAGCCGGGACAGGACAAGCCGACGCCGCTTGGCGGTGACGGGCAGGTCGGAACGCCGAACACGGGATGGCCACGCTATAACCGCATCGCCGTGCAGCCGGCCCCGTACGTGGGGCCGGACCAGGTCGCCTGGTTCCAGTTCACGATCCAGGCGCCGGCGACACCTGGCACCTATCGCCTCTACCTGCGACCGCTCATCGAGGGCGCGCAGTGGATGGAGGACTACGGCGTGTTCTGGGTCGTGACCGTCAAGTAGCGGCATCCTGCGCGGCCGCTGCCGCGGTCGTGCGCTCATAGCGCGCGAGCTCGGGCGCCCAGAGGTGAACGCCCAGCGCGGCGAGCACGCACGCGAGACCTCCGCTGATCACCGCGAACTGCGGCGAGACGAGCGCGGCGACCGCTCCGGCGCGCACCTGCCCAAGGTTCGGACCGCCGATCACGAAGAGGCCGTTCATCGCCGTCAGCCGTCCCCGGAGCTCCTCGCGCACGACACCCTGCAGGATCGTGTGCCGGAAGATCGCGCTGATGACATCGGCAGCCTCCGCGAGCGCGACGAGGACGAGGCCGAGCACGAACATGCCCTCGGTCATCAGACCGAAGGCCGCGATCGCGATGCCCCAGGCGCAGACCGCGCTGAGGACCGCCACCCCCGGACGCCGCAC
>JBKPCZ010000157.1:0-14609 GCA_046727665.1 Chloroflexota bacterium | reverse complement strand
AGTCGATCCTCGCGAATCCCCGCAAGATCCTCTTCCTGATCAAATCTGACCTTGATGAGCTCGCGACCAAGTACGGCGACGACCGACGCACCGAGATCGTCGACGACACCCCGCGCCAGCTCTCGGCCGAGGAGCTCGTGGCCGACGAGGATGTCGTCATCACGCTGTCGAGCCGCAGTTACGCCAAGCGGATGCCGCTCTCGTCGTACCGCGCGCAGCACCGCGGCGGCCGCGGCGTCATCGGCATGCAGACCCGCGAGGAGGACGACGTCGAGCACCTCGTCATCGCACGCAACCACGACAAGCTCTACGTGTTCACCGACCGCGGCCGCGTGTTCGCGCTCAAGGTGTACGAGCTGCCCGACGCGAGCCGCACCGCGAAGGGCACCCCGATCCAGAACATCCTCGAGGCGATGCAGCAGGGTGAGCGCGTCTCGGCGCTCGTCGCGCTCCGCGATACGACGACGACGCAGTTCCTGATGATGGCAACGCGCAAGGGCTTCGTGAAGAAGACCGCGCTGTCGGAGTACGCGACCGTCCGCCGCGCCGGACTCATCGCGATCGCCCTTCGCAAGGGCGACGAGCTCGCGTGGGTCGCGCCGTGCGGGAAGGACGACCGGATCATCCTCGCGACGCGCAAAGGCAAGGGGATCTGCTTCAAGGCCTCCGACGCCCGGCCGATGGGCCGACCGACGCAGGGTGTTACGGGCATCAGGTTGCAGAAGGGGGACGGAGTGGTCGGCATGGGCATCGCGCGGCCGCGCACCCAGGTCCTCTCGGTGACCGCGAACGGCTACGGAAAGCGGACCGCGGTCGAGGAGTTCCCGACCCAGGGGCGCGGCGGCCAGGGTGTCATCCTCGCCTCGCTGGGCGCCAAGACCGGCGACGTCGCCGCGATGCAGATGGTCGACGAGGGCAGCCAGGAGATCCTCCTGATCTCCACGACCGGCGTCGTCATCCGCACTCCGCTCGACCAGATCCGCGTGTTGGGCCGGCCGACGATGGGCGTAAAGGTCATGACCACCGGCGACGCCAAGATCGCCTCGATCGCCACGTTCACGACGACGCGGCCGACGCAGACTCAGCTCCCGGTCAAATAACTCTCGCGGCAGGCACACGGACGGGCCGCGGACCTGTCAAAGGCGCGTACGAATTCGGTCGCAGTGGTACTGAATTGGGCCGTTTGGACGTTGTCTCGACGCATGCGTGCCGATATGGTCTGCCCGACGGTCGAACACCGTGGCGTCGCTCGGCCGGCCCACCCGGCAGGCAGGCGGCGCGGACCAGCGTTTTGAGAGGGAAGGCTACGGGTTGATCCGGCTCGACGACGTCAGCAAGCGCTACCCCAATGGCACCTTCGCGCTGCGCGACGTCGACCTCACGATGGACTCCGGTGACTTCATCTTCCTCGTCGGCTCCTCCGGTGCGGGCAAATCGACGCTCATCCGACTCCTCATCCGCGAGGAGCTCGCGACGACCGGACGCGTCGTCGTCGACGGCGAGGACGTCAGTCGTATGCCGCGCTCGCGCGTGCACCTCCTACGGCGAAAGGTCGGCGTGGTGTTCCAGGACTTCAAGCTCCTGCCGCGCAAGACCGTGGCCGAGAACGTCGCGTTCGCGCTCATCGTCACCGGACACGAGGGACGTCTGGTGCGCGAGGAGACCGAACGCGCGCTGTCGCTCGTCGGTCTCACCGGACGACGTGACCATTTCCCGAGTCAGCTCTCGGGTGGCGAGCAGCAGCGCACCGCGATCGCGCGCGCGCTCGTGAACCGGCCGCGCATCCTCATCGCCGACGAGCCGACCGGCAACCTCGACCCGGTCACGAGCTGGGAGATCATCAAGCTGCTCACGCGTGTGAACGAGCTCGGGACCACGATGGTGATGGCAACGCACAACGCCGAGATCGTCAACGCGCTGCGCCGCCGTGTCGTGCACCTCGATCACGGAATGGTCGTTCGCGACGAGCGCGAAGGCCTCTACGCCGCATGAGACGCGCTGCTTACGTGGTCAGCGCGGCGGGCCAGGGCTTCTGGCGCAATCCGGTGATGAGCCTGGCCTCGACGTTCACCGTCACGCTCATGCTGCTGTTGTTCGCCTTCTTCCTCACGACCGATCGCGGACTGCAGGCGGCCGTGAGCGTCCTCGAGTCGAAGGTCGAGATCGCGCTGTTCATCGACGACAACGCGAAGGTCTCGGAGATCCTCGCGCTGAAGGCGCGGATCGAGGCCGATCCCGCGGTGTCTCGCGTCGACTACATCACGAAGGAGCAGGCGCTGGCGCGGCTCCAGGAGATCGCGGATCGGCGCAAGGATTTCGTCGTCGCGACCATCGACACGAACCCGCTCCCGGCATCGCTCGAGGTGAAGCTATCCGACGCGCGCCAGGCGAAGCGCTTCGGTGACGAGCTCCGCGCCGAGGTCGGCGGAGGGGTCGTCGCGGACGTCATCGACAACCCACAGGTGGTCGATCAGCTGCTCACGATCACGCGCGTGCTGTCGGTCGGCGGTATCGCGATCCTCGCCATGATGCTGTTCGTCGCGCTGTTCGTGATCGTGAACACGATCCGCATCGCCGTGCACGCGCGCCGGGACGAGATCGAGATCATGCAGCTCGTCGGCGCATCCGACTGGTTCGTGCGGTGGCCGTTCATCCTCGAGGGCATGCTCGTCGGGGCCCTCGGCGCGGTCGTCGCACTCTCGGTCGTGTTCGCGGCGTCGGGGCCGGTCACCGGCGCGATGCTCGACTTCCTCGTGACGCTGCCCATCTCGCTCGGACCCGAATTCGCGTTCCAGCTCGCCGCGAGCGTGCTGGGCGTCGCGCTCCTGGTGGGCGCGGGAGGGGCGACGCTGTCCGTGCGCGCCCACCTCGCGAAGTGATCTTGCGCCGCGCCTTGACCGGTGGCCACCCGCGGTGGGACCATGCGCCCGCTATGGGAGCTCCCCGGAACGTCCGGGGAGGTGGGTGGAGGAAGAGCGGGCTACGCGCGACCGTCGTCGCGCTGGCTGCTCTCGCCCTGTGCATCGGCCAGCAGATGCCCGCCGCGGCCGACGACCCGCTCACAGAGGCCCTTCGCCGCAAGGAAGAGCTCGAGCGCGCCGTCACCGTGTCGCGCCAGAATGCCGAGCGGTACAAGCAGGCCGCGAGTCAGTTCCAGGCAGCCGTCGACTCGGCGAACGCGCGCATCGCCGACCTCGCCCAGAAGCAGGCCGCCGCCGAGTCCGAGGCGGAGGCGCTCGGCTACCAGATCCAGATCGCGGAGGAACAGCTCGCCCTCGTCGCGTTCCAGCTCGACGAGACCCGCGCGCTCGCCGATTCCCTGAACGCGCAGGCCGCCGAGCAGCAGCGTCAGCTCGTGCGCCGCGAGGACCTCTACGCGAAGCATCTCGTCACGACGTACCGGCAGGCGCTGGTCAGCCCGCTGGAAATGCTCCTCTCCTCGCACACGCTGACGGAGTTCGCCAACCGCGTGCAGCAAATGATCTTCGTGAACCGCCAGGACCAGCAGCTCGCGAACGAGATCCGAGGCCTGCGCGCGGACACGGCGGCGAAGCTCGAAGACGCGGCCGGCAAGCAGAAGGAGATCCTCGGGCTCCAGGATCAGATCGGGACGCAGCGAAAGAGCCTCGCGGAGCAGAAGGCGAAGTACGACGCGCTCGTCGAGCAGATGCAGAGCGCGATCCAGCAGCAGGCCGCGGAGCGTCAGAGCGCCGCTGCGAACAAGGCGGAAGCCGTCGGCGCGCTGAGCCAGGCGAACAGCCAGACGGCCAGCCTCAACCAGAAGCTCGAGCAGGCCGAGGCCCAGTACGCGCAGCTGGCGTCTCAGCTCGCCTCGAAGAGCGGCCTGGGCGCCTTCAACGGATCGAAGCTCGCGATGTGGCCGCTCGTCGGTCAGATCACGTCGGGCTTCGGCGCGCGCTGGGGCGGATTCCACAACGGGCTCGACATCGCTGCGCCCAAGTACACGCCGATCCGCGCCGCGTCGTCCGGCCAGGTCGTCACCGTCGGCCGCCCGTACATCGCGTACGGCGATACCGCCGTCGTCGTCATCATCGCCCACGGCTACAACTTCTCGACGCTGTACGGCCACCTCGACGACCTCAAGTGGCCTCCGGTCAGGGTCGGCCAGTTCGTCGCGGCCGGGACGATCATCGGATACGTGGGGATGACCGGCTGGACCACCGGCCCGCACTGCCACTTCATGACGATCGTGAACGGCCAGGCCCGCGACCCGCGCATATACCTCCCCTGAGCCTGGACTAGCAGCGGGCCTTCTGATTGCTACGGCGGTCACATTGACGACGCCTCCGTGCGCGTGTGAGGATGGACGGCGAAAGAAAGGAGGTGATGTGGAGTGGGCGATGCCAATGGGAAACCAAAGACCCAGGGGTGCTCACTTCGGCCTTTCGTAATGAAACCAACTGAGGTGATCGCGAACTAACCCGCGGTCTTTGGAGACCCGGTGACAGCGGCGGCAGCAATGCCGCCGCTGTCTCTTTTTCTCCCTCTGTACGCTCTCGACATGCCGGATCGCCGATCGCCACCGGTCGCCGCGCCCGAGAAGAAGCCGCGCGACGTGCAGCTCGCCGACAATCGCAAAGCCGCCTTCGACTACGCCATCGAAGACCGGGTCGAGGCCGGCATCGCCCTGACCGGAACGGAGATCAAGTCACTTCGCGCCGGCCACGTGAATCTGCGAGACGGATACGCGCGCATCGAGAAGGGACAGGCGTGGCTGCGGAACGTGCACATCGCGCCGTGGACGCACGCCGCGCACGACAACCATGAGCCGCTCCGTCCACGAAAGCTGCTGCTCCACAAGGACGAGATCGGGCAGCTCGCGGGGGCGGTGGCGCAGAAGGGCTACACCCTCGTCCCGCTACGGATGTACACGAAGGGTGGCCGCGCCAAGGTCGAGATCGGTCTCGCGCGGGGCAAGAAACGCTACGAGAAGCGGCAGGTGATCAAGGAACGGGAGGCCGCCCGCGAGATGCAGGCGGCCATCCGACGCCGCATCTAACCGCCGAAGGCGGGCGCGCCCTCGCGGACATCTTCGCTGCTCGGGCGCTCGCGTCCCTTCAGCGGGACCTCGGTGAGGAACAGGGAAACGACGACCGCGACGCTCACGACCGCCGCCGCGATGAGGAACACGTCGTGCAGCGAAGCGGCGAGCGCTCCGCGGGTCGCGTCGAGCACCTGATCGAAGAGTCCCTGCGCCTGTGGCGGCAGGGAAGCACGCGTCGCCGCGATGCGCGCCGGATCGAAGAGTCCCTGCGCGCTGCTGCTGCTCGGCAGTGCGGCCGAGAGCTGTGGCGGGACGTTGAGCGTGGCGACGGCGGTGCGCATCTTGTCCGGCAGCTCGTGCGAGAGCACCGCCCCCAGCACGGCCACGCCGACGGTGCCTCCGATGTTCCGCCAGAACTGGATCTGGCTCGATGCGACACCGAGGAACTGGCGCGGAAGCGCGCTCTGGGTCGCGTTGATGTAGAGCGGCATCGAGACGCCCATGCCGATGCCGACGAGGATCAGGTCGCGCACAACATCGATCTCCGGCGTACCGACGGTCACCAGCGAAAGCCCGTACAGACCGAGGACCATGACGATGAGGCCGATCGTGCCGAGGAAGCGGTAGCGCGTCACGCGGATCATGAGCTGACCGGTGACGATGCTCGCGCCGATGAGGCCGACCATGAGGGGCGTCGCGAGAAGGCCGGAGTTCGTCGCGCCCTTGCCGAGCACGCCTTGGTAGACGAGACCGATGTACAGGATCGCGCCGAACATGCCGAACGCGATGAAGAAGCCGGTGATCGACGACACGGCGAAGGTGACGTTCTTGAAGAGCTCGAACGGCACCATCGGGTGCGCCACGCGCTGCTCGACGATGAAGAAGATCACGCCCAGGACCGCGGCGATGCCGAGCAGGCCGAGCACCTCCGGAGAGCCGAAGTCGTGGTCGCGCGTGATGGAGAGGCCGACGAGGAGAGGCACCAGCGTCGCGGCGAGCAGGGCCGCGCCGACAAAGTCGATGTCGCGCCATGAAGCGTTGTGCTTGGTGCGCGGCATCGTGAGGAATACGACCGCGACGGCGAGCATCCCCACCGGCACGTTGACGTAGAAGACCCACCGCCACCCGACGTTGTCCGTCAGATAGCCACCGATAGTGGGCCCGACGACCGACGCGATACCAAAGATGCCACCGAAAACGCCCTGGATCCTCGCGCGAGTCTGCGGCGGGAAGAGGTCGGCCAGCGACGCGAACACGCTCGCGAAGAGCACGCCACCGAACAGGCCCTGGATGCCCCGGAAGACCACCAGCTCGACCATGTCCTGCGCCTGGCCGCAGAGTGCGGACGCGAGGACGAAGCCGATCATCCCGACGAGCAGGAATGGCTTGCGGCCGAAGAGGTCACCGAGCTTGCCGGCGATCGGCGTCGTGGTGGTCGACGCGACCATGTAGGCTGTCGCGACCCAGGCGAAGTATTCGAGTCCATTGAGCTCGCCCACGATGCGGGGCAGCGCCGTCCCCACGATGGTCTGGTCGAGGGCGGCGAGGAACAGCGCGAGGCCGACCCCGACCGACGCGAGGATGCGGGCGTTGCGGTCCATCTCAGCGGGCATCTGCGTTCTCCTTGTGGGTGGTGCGGCGCACACTGCGCCGAGTTCGTGAAGATGCGATGAATGGCTGGCGGAGAGTCGCGGACGTCGCGGGGCCAGCCAGCGCGAACGCGGCATTCAGATCGGCGAACGCGCCGCGCACCCGTCGCCGCTGTGGCGCCGTCAGCTGGCCGAGCACCAGCGCGAGGGCGGACGACGCGGCGAGCTCGTAACGCTCGCGTACACGGCGGCCCTCAGCGGTCAGCGCGAGGACCACGGCGCGGCGGTCGTCGGGATCCGTCTCGCGCCGCACCAGACCCTCACCCACGAGCGCTTCGACGAGCTCGGTGACCGCGCCCGCACTGAGCTTGAGCTGCTGCGCGACCAGACCCGCGCGGACCGGCTTGTCGCCGATGACCCAGAGCAGCCGGCCGCGTTCAGGTGAGGCCATGCCGCACTGCTGGGCGGCCTGCCAGGCGATACGGCCGAAGCGCGGCATGACCGCGAGCACAGCGCGAGCCAGAGATATGTCGTCGGTGGGTGTAGCCTTCGTCACAGTTCCTTCGGTCGCTGAATAGTTCGGAGACCGAAGTATCGCAATGGGGAGGCGGTCAGTCAACCGCCCGGGACCGTATCGTCGGTAACGGAACGGCCTAGCCTCCGGCAGACTCCACGGCGGGCTGCTCGAGATCGGCCGAGAAGAACGTACGGCCACCGCAGGTCGCACAGCGCGCCGGTGCGGCCGCGCCGTGCGTGATCGTGCCACACGACTCGCAACGGAAATGATGCTGGCCGCCCGTCGCCGGGATCACGGCCGGTGCTTGCGCAAGAAGCTGCCGGATGCGGCCTAGCTCGCGCGCGACCGCGATCGGCTCCAGACCGGCTCCCGTTTGGTCGGCTTCGATGAGCTGTTGCGTGAGTGCGTCGAGACGACGCATCGCTTCTTGCATCGTGACCTCCCTGCGACCAGGAGGATACGTCTCGCGCGCCACTGCGGTGCGCGATGATGGTCGGACGATGCCGTACATCGTGTTCGTCAGCTGCTGCCTGATCTGGGGAAGCACATTCCTCGCGATCCGCATCGGCAACGAGGCGGTGCCGCCCGTCTGGGCCGCGACGCTGCGCCTCGTGCTCGCCGCTCCGCTTCTCGCCGCCCTCGTCGTCGCGACCCGTCAGCACTTCCCGCGCGGGCCGGCTCTCCGCGGAGCGCTGCTGTTCGGGATCTTCAACTTCGGCGTGAACCTCTCGCTCCTCTATTGGGGCGAACGCGTGGTGCCGAGCGGGATCGCCGCGGTGCTGTACGCGACCGTACCGCTCTCGACCGCGCTCATCGCGGCGGCGATGCGGGTCGAGAAGCTCGTCACGCGAAAGGTCGTCGCGGCCGTCATCGCCATCGTCGGCGTCGCGATCATCTTCAGCGGTGAGCTGGAGCTCGACGTGCCGCTGGACGGTCTCGTGGCGATCTTCCTCGCGGCGACGGCAGCTTCGCTGTCGAGCGTGTTCCTGAAGCGTGCGCCCCAGCCATCGGCGTTCGCAGCGAACGCGGTCGGCGCCGCCGCCGGCGCGGTGATCTGCGCGGCGGTAAGCCTGGCGATCGGCGAAGACCACGCGCTGCCGAGCAGCGTCGCGGGCTGGTGGCCGATCCTCTACCTCACGCTCGCCGGGTCGCTCGGCGCGTACGTCCTCTATACCTGGCTGGTCCAGCACTGGTCGGTCACGAACGCGAGCATGATCGGCGTCGTCGTGCCCGTTCTGGCCGTCATCCTCGGCGCGGTCGCAAGACAGGAACAGCGCTCGCCGGAGTCGTACGTCGGCGCGGTCATCGTCGTTGCCGCCGTGGTCGTCGCACTGAATCCATGGGCTGGCACTCGCTATGCGGGAGATGCGGCCGTCGCGAAATAGCGCGCGGAGGTCCGCCATGCGCATCGACCTCGGGGCCAAGGTCCGCACCAAGGATGGCCATCACGCCGGGAACATCAAACAAGCCATTTGGGATCCGCAGCGGAACGAGATCATCGAGTACATCGTCAGCACCGGGGGCCTGCTCAGCCGGGACGCGATCGTCACCAGCGAGATGCTGGAGAGCGCGACGCGCGACGGCGGCGAGATCGTCCTCGACATCACCAAGGACGAGCTGAACGAGCTCGCCCGCTACGAGTCGGCGGACTACACGGCGCCGCCGAGCGATTGGCTCGCCCCCGAGGTCTACGGCTACCCCACCGGCGGATATCTCTGGCCGGTCACGCAGGGCGAGGTGTCCCCGGCGCAGGAGCCGCCGCCGAGCGACGAGCTCGGCCGCGGAATGAAGATCCGCAAGGGGATGAAGGTGCGCGACGCCTCGGGCGATGTCATCGGCGAGGTCGACGTCGTGAAGGTCGACGATCAGACCGGCGAGCTGCGCGGCCTCGTCGTGCATCACGGTGACGCGAGCTTCGAGGTCGACGCCGAGAGCATCGACCGCGTGGACGAAGACGTGCGTCTTGTCGCCGCCGGCGGCGAGATCAGAGGCCGCGAGAAGGCCTAGCGACTCGCGAGCAGGTCGTCGAAAGGAGTTGCCATGGCCACGCTCACCGAGACGGGACGCAAACACATCGCGAGCAAGAACTTCGCGTACATCGACAAAGAGGGCGGCGAGCACCTGCCGATCCACGACGAGGAGCACGTCCGCAACGCGATCGCGCGTTTCAACCAGACGGCGTTCGAGAACGTCGAGGCGAAGGAGAAGGCGCGCCGTAAGATCCTCGCCGCAGCGAAGCGGCACGGGATCGAGGTGTCGCCGGACGACGAGGTCTCGAAGCGCGCGGTGGGGATCGCGCCGGTGCGCACGAAGCGCGGCCTGCGCGGGGGCAAGAAGGTCGTGCGCCCGAAGCGGCCGACGACAGCCCGGCAACGCACCGCCGCTCGTCGCAACATCAAGAAGGCCGTCGCGGCGCGCAAGCGGCGCTAGGCCCACGCGCGACCGCGCCAGTTCCACACACGATGATGGCGCGCGGTGACCGGGCTGGAGGCGCCTGACTACTGGCTCGCGCGCCTCGTCTTCCAACGCGCGCTCGCCGGCATCTACGTCATCGCCTTCCTCGTCGCCGCGCGCCAGTTCGCACCGCTCCTCGGCGAGCGCGGGCTGCTGCCGGTCCCCGACTACGTACGCGCGGTCTCGTTCCGACGGTCGCCGAGCCTGTTCCACTACCGCTATTCGGATCGTCTGCTCGCCGCCGTGGCCTGGGGTGGCGTCGCGCTCGCCGCCGCCGCGCTCGTGGGCCTGCCGGATTCCTGGCCGATCCCGCTGACGATGCTGCTCTGGGCGGCGCTTTGGGCGCTTTACCTCTCGATCGTCAACGTCGGTCAGACCTTCTACTCGTTCGGCTGGGAGACCCTGCTCCTGGAGACAGGCTTCCTTGCGATCTTCCTCGGTCCGGCGTGGACGGCGCCGCCCCTCACGCTCATCTGGCTGATCCGCTGGCTGCTCTTCCGCGTGGAGTTCGGAGCGGGCCTCATCAAGATCCGCGGCGATGCGTGCTGGCGCGATCTCACCTGCCTCTACTACCACCACGAGACACAGCCCATGCCCAATCCGCTGTCGTGGTACTTCCATCACCTGCCGAAGCCGCTCCATCGTGCCGAGGTCCTCGGCAACCACTTCGCGCAGCTCGTCGTGCCGTTCTTCCTGTTCTTCCCGCAGCCGATCGCGACCGTCGCAGGACTCGTGATCCTCGTCACGCAGAGCTGGCTGCTGCTCAGCGGCAACTTCTCCTGGCTCAATGTCATCACCATGACGCTCGCGATCGCGAGCCTCGATGACGCGACGCTCGGACTGGTCCTGCCCATCGCCCGGCCGGCCCTCGTCGCCGAGCCGTGGCATCAGTGGCTCGTCGTCGGCGTGACGATCGTCATCGTGCTGCTCAGCTATCGACCGGCGCGCAACCTACTGTCGCGGCACCAGCTCATGAACACGAGCTTCGATCCGCTGCATCTCGTGAACACCTACGGCGCCTTCGGGTCGATCACGAAGGAGCGCTATGAGGTCGTGATCGAGGGCACCGACGAGGCCGTGCTCACTCCGGCAACGAAATGGCGCGAGTACGAGTTCAAGGGCAAGCCGGGTGACGTGCGTCACCGTCCGCCACAGTTCGCCCCCTACCACCTGCGGCTCGACTGGCTCATGTGGTTCGCGGCGATGTCCTCGCCGATGTACCACGAGTGGTTCGTCCCGCTGATCGTGAAACTCCTCGAAGCCGATCGGCCGACGCTCGGCCTCCTACGCAGGGATCCGTTCGGTGGTGCGCGGCCGCGCTTCGTCCGCGCGACGCTGTACCTCTACCGCTTCACGACGCCGCGCGAGCGCCGCGATTCACATGCGTGGTGGGTGCGCACGCGCGTCGACGAGTACCTCCAACCCGTGGGGCTGCGGGCGGCTAGAGCCGCGTAATCAGAGCTCGAGTCGTATTCGCGCAGCCGCGCCGGCGCCGAGGGCCAGCTGACACATGGTGACGATCGCCGTCATCGATCCTGTTGGGCGATCGCGCTCTCGATCCACGCAATGGTGTCGCCGATGACCGCCGCGGCCTCCGGCTCGTTGTGCGTCTCATGACGCAGGCCGGGATACACGCGGCGCGTCACGTTCTTCTTGCCGTCGAGCAGCGCACTGGCCCGCACGGGCACGATCGGGTCGTCCGCTCCGTGCAGCACGTATGTCGGCACCGGAAGCGCGTCGAGTCGCGCGAGACGAGCCTGCACCCGCGCCTGCTCGTGGAAGAGCTCGAGGCCCAGGCGCGCCGTGGTGCGGTGGACGTCGAGCGGGTCGGCGCGATAGGCGATCTCGACCTGCGGGTCGCGGGACAGTCCGCCGGGTGGCAGCTCGTTCGCGATCGCGAAGCGCGGTAGCGCGCGACCGAGGAGCTCGGCGACGAGGAGCTTCCACCGCGCCACGTTCGCCGCGATGGCCGGCGCGGAGAGGACCAGCAGATCCGGCTGCGGGCGCGTCGCATCGGCGAGCACGTATCCGATCGCGATGAGTCCGCCCATCGAGTGGCCGTACAGAACGACCGGCAGCCCGCCGGCCGATGCGCGCACCGATGCGAGCCGATCCTCGACGTCGTCGTGGTACCGAGACCAGCGGTCCACGTAGGCGCGCGCTCCCGACGACGCACCGAAGCCACGAAGGTCGAACGAATGCGTCTCGATACCGGCCGACGCGAGACGCGACGCGACGTGCGCGTGCCGACCAGCGTGTTCCGCGATGCCGTGGACGAGCAGAAGATGCGCGAGGATCGACCCGGGCGCGGGCCAGCGCACCGTGCGCAGCTCCAGATCGTCACGCGTTCGGGCTGTGCCGAGGATGCCGACCGCGGGTGTCTTCATGGCGAGAGGATCGCTTCAATGCTGGAGCGTGGTGTGGATCGAGTAGTACGCACCGGGCACGAACACCATTCCTGTGGAGATGGGGGAGGGTCGAACTCCCCGTCCAAGGCCGTTGAAATGAGTGCTTCTACGAGCGTAGTCGGCGCTTTTTTGTCTCGGGGAACCCAGCGCGCACCGACGCGCTCTCGGCTCCCCCAGGCCGGGAATCTTGAGTCCGCCTACCGGCCGATCGGCGGACCGCACCTTCGCTTAAGTCGCCCTTCCCGGCCCGCGAAGGGGAGACCGGGAGGACGCTCACTGACTAGGCAGCGAGTGCGTAAGAAGTGTTGCCAGTTGTCTGGCTGCCGTTCGGATTAACGAGGAGGAACGGCGTTCCTCGGCTCGCGACGCTCACGTCGCCTGCCCTGTCGAAACCACGCATCCCCGTGGCCCTTTCAGGCACCATCAATTCTAACCTTGCTACGTGCGTATTTCTTCCTCGGCTTGCTGCTGGTCACGGCGTGCTCGGGACCCTCGTCCCGAGCCCCGACCGCCGCGCCCGCGACCCCGACCGCGTCCACACTGGCGCGCGTGACGACGAGTCCCGCACCGACACAGGCACCGTCGGCGACGGCAGCGATCCGGTACGTCGCGATCGGCGCCTCGGACACGGTCGGCGTCGGCGCGACGGATCCCGCCACCGGCTCGTGGCCCGCGCGCGTCGCCAGGCTGCTGCCGCCGGGTAGTGCGTTCGTGAACGTCGGGGTCTCCGGCTCGATCGCATTGCAGGCTCGCACGGCGCAGCTGCCCGGCGCGCTCGCGCAGAAGCCGACGGTGGTCTCGATCTGGCTCGCGGTGAACGACCTGAACGCGACGATCGAGCCGGCGTCGTTCGCGAACGATCTCGGCGCGATCGTGGACGCCCTGGTGTCCGGCACGGCCGCGAAGATCTTCGTCGGCAACGTTCCCGATCTCCGACCGGTGCCGGCGTACGCGGACGCGGACAAGACCGCGCTCCTGCGGCTCATCGGCGCGTATAACTCGGCCATCGCCGCGATCGCCGCGAAATACCCGGGCCGCGTGTTCCTCGTCGATCTCTTCACCGGCAGCGCGGAGCTGGTGAGCACCATCACCGTGTCCGGCGACGGTTTCCATCCGTCGGACGCGGGCTACCAGCTGATCGCGGACCGCTTCGCCGCCGCGATGCGCGCCGGCGGCGTCCCGCTCCGTTAGGCCTCCGCGGGCACGACCTCGACCCGGGCCGGCGCGGGCGCGCGCACCACCTGCGCGAGCACGAGGGCGCCGGTGGTCATGAGCAGGGTCCCGAGAACGAGCACGACCTGGGGATTGACCAAGCCGAGCAGCGCGGCCGCGATGAAGGGCGAGGCGGTACCGCGAACGCCGAGGAGCAGCGCCTGCGCGGCGGCGTACTCGCGGATGCGGTCGCGCGGAGCCATGTGGACGATATTCGTGAATCCGGTGAGCTCGCCGGCCGACACGCCGACGCCGATGATCACCGCGACCGGGACGAGCGCCCACGCGCCGGGCGCCGTGAGGTAGCCGATCGGCACGAGGATGGTGAGTAGCGTCGCGATCATCGACAGGCGCAGCGTCGAGCCGCGATCAATGAGCCGGCCGACGATCGGATACGCGACGATCTGCGTCGCCGACTGCGCGATCGCGAGCGTGCCGATGAACGAGCTCGACGCGTCGAAGTGGTCGACGAGAAGGATCGGGAAGACCGCGAAGTTCATGAGGTTCCCGGTGCCGAAGATCGTGAATGCCAGCAGGAGCTTCCGGTAGCGCAGGTCGGCCCATACCTCGCGCGCGATGGTCGCCGCGGGCCGGCGCGCCGGCGGGGTCGCGGGACCGTCGTAGCGGATGGCGAAGAACGAGGCCGCGCACGGAAGTCCCACGAGCGCGGCCGCGGCGAAGACCCACTGCGCCGGCACCACGTCGATGAAGCTGCCCGCCAGGGCGGCAGCCGCGATACCGGCGACCGCCGCTCCAACGCGCACGTTGCCCATGGCGAAGGCGCGCTCCCGGTCCGGGTAGATGGCCTGCATGAGCGTGGTGTACGCGGCGATGTTCGAGATCGCGATGATCCAGAACACCGCGCTCGTGACCGCCAGCGCGAACGGGGTCGCGGCGATGAGGACGCTGATGAGGAAGAAGGCGCGTGAGAGCGTGGCCGCGCCGGCCACGGCACGGACGAGCGGCAAATGGCTCGTGAGGTACGAGAAGATCGGCGAGAGCAGGTTGCCGATGAACGGACCGGCGACGACGATCGCGACATCGGTCGTCGACCCGCCCATCCGGCGGACGATGATCGGCATGAAAGCGACGAGCACGGACACGAACGCTCCGGCGCCCAGCGCGCTGAAGAGGTCGATCCGGAAATTGCGTCGGACGCGCGCGGGTAGCCAGTTCGGGTCGGTCACGGCAAGGAAGCTAACGGGCGCTGTGGCGCTCCGTCACCGCCCGGGCGGGCGACTACGGTGCGGGTGAGACCAGCGTGCTAGGGGCCGCGCTCGGGACGGGGCCGATAGCCGCCGGGGCGCGGTCCGTAGCCGCGCCGCGGTCCGTAGCCGCCGTACCCTCCGCCGCCTGGCCGTGGCCGGAAGCCCCCGGCACCGCCCTCACGGAACGGGCCCCGGGCGCCCGGCGCGGTCGAGCTG
>JBKPCZ010000156.1:0-4385 GCA_046727665.1 Chloroflexota bacterium | reverse complement strand
GTCCGTGATCGCGAAGAGGCCGCCGAGATCCATACGGAAGTCGAAGGTGCCCGTCGCAGTCGTTTCGGTGGTGTGTGGCGAGCCTTGGATCCGCTCCTCGCCGATCCACTTCCCGCTGAGCCGCTCGAGCTTCTTGTGCTGCTCCGTCGGCTTCGGTCTCTCCATTCGGTGCTCCTTTGAGAACTGCTCTGAGGTGGCTATCGAGCACGCCGCAGGGTGCATGCCACCGTATGAGGGCGAGGCGGACGGGGTTCGAGGACGGCGGGCGCACTGCGACCGAGAGTTGAGACGGCGGTACTAGGTCAAGGGACGCAGACGATCGGAGCCGGCCCGTTTCGAGCGAGCAGTGCGCCCGCCGTCGGACAAAACCAGAGCTACGCCCCCGGGAAGTGGCAGGCCGCCCAGTGACGCGGCGCGTGCTCGATGAACTCCGGGTCCACCTCGGAGCAGATCTGCTGCGCCTTCCAGCATCTCGTGTGGAATCGGCAGCCTGAAGGCGGGTTCACCGGCGATGGCACGTCGCCGGTCAGGATGATCCGCTTGCGCTTCTGCTCGACCGACGGGTCGGGGATCGGCACCGCCGACAGCAGCGCCTGGCTGTACGGATGGAGCGGACGCTCGTACAGGTCCACGCGGTCGGCGAGCTCGACGATCTTGCCGAGGTACATGACCGCGACGCGGTCGCTGATGTGGCGCACCACCGAGAGGTCGTGCGCGATGAAGAGATAGGTCAGCTTGAAGCGATCCTGCAGCTCTTCGAGCAGGTTGATGATCTGTGCCTGGATGGAAACATCCAGTGCGGAGATCGGCTCGTCGGCGACGATGAAGTCGGGCTCGACTGCGAGAGCGCGCGCGACACCGATTCGCTGCCGCTGCCCGCCGGAGAACTCGTGCGGGTAGCGGTTCGTGAAGTACGGGTTGAGTCCGACGACCTTGAGCAGCTCCTGCACGCGTTCCGTCTTCGCCCGCCCCTTCGCGAGGTTATGCACCTCGAGTGGCTCACCGATGATGTTGCCAACGGTCATGCGCGGGTTGAGCGAGGCGTACGGGTCCTGGAAGATCATCTGCATGCGGCGTCGCATCTTCCGCATCTGCTCGCCGCCAAGGGTGGTGAGCTCGGTGCCGTCGAACTTCACCGAACCCGAAGTCGGCTTGTAGAGCTGGAGGATCGCGCGGCCGGTCGTCGACTTGCCGCAGCCGGATTCGCCCACGAGACCGAGCGTCTCGCCCTTCTCGACGAAGAAGTCGATCCCGTCGACGGCGCGCACCGCGCCGACCTGGCGCTGGAAGATGATCCCCTGCGTCAGCGGGAAATGCATCTTCAGCGCGGAGACCTCGAGGAGGTTGCGCCCGCTGCCTGCGGTCGCGGTCGAGCGGCTGCGCTGGATGAATTCGTCCTTGGGCGGTGTCGTGTTCGTCGTCACGGCCATCTCGTCACTCTCCCGGCGTTTCAGGCGTCGCGGTGACGGACGCAGTCTCCTGCTTGATCTCCTCGAGGACGCGCGTGTCGCCGATCTCTCGGCGCCAGTCGGTATCGACGAGCCAGCCACCCTGTTGCGTACCCCAGCAGCGCGCCTCGTGATCGGGCTTGGAATTCGGGATGTGCACGAGGTCCGGTTCCTTCTCGCGGCAGACGTCGCGGCGGTACTGGCAGCGCGGCTCGAACTTGCATCCGGGCGGCGGCGCGATCAGGTCCGGTGGTAGGCCCTCGATCGGCAGCAGCTTCGCCTTGCGCGACTCGTCGAGGCGCGGGATCGATCGGAGCAGGCCCCAGGTGTATGGCATCTTCGGATTCGCGAACAGCTCGGTGGTGTCGGCCTTCTCGACGATCCGGCCTGCGTACATGACGTTGATGCGTTGGGTCATGCCGGCGACCACGCCGAGGTCGTGGGTGATGAGGATGAACGCGGTGCGGAACTCGCGCGCGAGGTTCTTCAGCAGATCGAGGATCTGCGCCTGGATGGTCACATCCAGTGCGGTCGTCGGCTCGTCGGCGAGGATGAGCTTCGGATTGCACGACAGCGCCATCGCGATCATCACGCGCTGGCGCATGCCGCCGGAGAACTGGTGCGGATAGTCGTCGACCCGCTTCTTCGCGCTCGGGATGTTCACGAGCTCGAGGAGCTCGATCGTCCTCTTGCGCGCCTCGCTCTTGTCCATCTTGAGGTGGAGCTCGAGCGCCTCGGAGATCTGGCGGCTGATGGTGAGCACCGGGTTGAGGCTCGTCATGGGGTCCTGGAAGATCATCGCGATGTTGTTCCCGCGGATGCCGCGGACATCGTCGTCGTCCATCTTCAGGATGTCCTGGCCGTCGAACATGATCGAGCCCTTGACGATCTTGCCCGGCGGCTGCGGGATGAGCCGCATCAGCGACAGCGCGGTCACCGACTTACCGCAGCCGGACTCACCCACGATGCCGAGCGTCTCGCCGGCGGCGACCTGGAAGGTGACTCCATCTACCGCGCGGACGACCCCGTCCCGCGTGAAGAACTGGGTGTGGAGGTCTGTGACCTCGAGTAGGTCAGCCAACGTCGGCGGAGTCTAGCCTAGGTCTTCATCCGCGGGTCGAGCGCGTCGCGCAGCCCGTCGCCGACGAACGTGAAGGCCAGCATGAGCATCGAGATGCAGATCGCGGGTAGCACCACCGCCCACGGGTTCGCCGAGAAAAGCGGAAAGCCCTCATTGATCATCTGCCCCCAGGACGGCGTCGGCGGAATGATGCCCACGCCGAGGAAGGACAGCGTTGCCTCGCCGAGGATCGCGCTCGGGACGCTGAACGCCGCGGTGACGATGAGCGGCGCCAGCGCGTTCGGCAGCAGGTGCTTCGTCATGAGCCGCCGCGGCGTCGCGCCGACAGCGCGCGCTGCCTCGACGAACTCGCGCTCCTTGAGCGCGAGCACCTGCCCGCGCGTCAATCGCGCCACACCGACCCAGCCGACGATCGCGATCGCGACGAAGATCAGAAGGAGTCCGTCCAGGATCTTGCCGAAGGGGCTGGCGCGGAAGGACGCCACGATGATGAGCAGGAAGAGGAAATCCGGGAACGCGTACACGATGTCGGTGAAGCGCATGAGAAGCTGATCGGTCCATCCACCGAAGAAGCCGGCGGTCATGCCGATCGTGATCCCGATGAAGAACACGATCGTGGTCGGAATGAACCCGACCACCATGCTGATGCGGGACGCGTACATGAGCCGGCTGAGGATGTCGCGACCCAAGAAGTCCGTGCCGAGCAGGAATCTCGGGTCGGTGAACTTCGAACCGGTCCACTGGGGCTCCATCTGGCTCGCCACCGGCTGGACGATGTCGGTCGGCCTGTAGGGCGCGATCACCTGCGCGAAGATGGCGATCATGAAGGCTGAGAAGATGACGATGAGACCAAGAACTGCGGCTCTGTTCCTCATGAGCCGGTAGCCGGCGTCCCGCCACAGCGAGCGCTGCTTGCGAGCCAGGACGTTGAGCTCGGCGGCGCGCTCCTGGGTCGTGCTCGCGGTCGCCACTATTTCGCCACCTTGATGCGCGGGTCGAGCATCCCGTAGACGAGATCGACGGACAGATTCGCGACCACGATGAAGAACGCGTAGAGGAGCGTCGTCGCCATGATCACCGGGTAGTCGAGCGCGAGGATGCTGGTCACGTACTCGCGACCGATACCCGGGACCGAGAAGAAGGTCTCGATGATGAACGACCCGGTGATGAGGCCCGCGGCGGCGGGGCCAACGACGGTCGCAACGGGGATGAGGGCGTTCTTGAGGACGTGGCCGACGATGACGACCTGCTCGCGGAGGCCCTTGCTGCGTGCCGTGCGCACGTAGTCCTGGCGGATCGCCTCGAGCATCGACGCGCGCGTGATGCGCGCGAGGAAAGCGGCCGCGCCCATGGCGAGGATCAACGTCGGCATGATCATGTGCTGCGGCGTTCCCCAGCCCGAGATGGGTGCCAGCTTCAGCCAGAGACCGAAGATGTAGATGAAGAAGATCGCCATGACGAACGACGGGATGGTCGTCCCGACCGTAGCGAAGAAGAGACTTCCGTAGTCAACGAGCGTGTTCTGTTTGAGCGCGCTGATCACGCCGAGCGGCAGTGCCACGGCGAGAGCGAGGAAGAGCGCCTGGATCCCGAGCTGCGCCGTCACCGGGAAGCCCTGACTGATGATGTCGGACACGGGACGCTGCCGGCGGACGCTGACCCCGAAGTCGAACTTCGCGACGTTGGTCATGTACATGATGAATTGCTCGTGGACGGGCTTGTCCAGGCCGTAGAAGCGGTTCCAGCGGTCGATCGTTTCCTGGCGCGGCGGCTTGTCGGGGTTCTTGTCGAACGGCGATCCGGGCGCCGCTTTCGCGAGCGCAAAGGTGATGAGCGCGACGAAAAAGAGCGTCGGG
>JBKPCZ010000155.1:0-7069 GCA_046727665.1 Chloroflexota bacterium | reverse complement strand
GAGCCTGAACGTCAGTGTGTGTCAGCAGCAGCCACGCGGGTCGTGAAGTTGAATCTGGGAAAATGACCCTGGCGCTCCCCTTTTTGGACGTGGATAGACTAGAACATACGTTCTAGCAGGTGGTTAGGGAGCGCGATGCCTGGACTAGGGCTGAGCTACGTATCCCGGCATGCCTGGTGCCAGCACGGCGACAAGCTGGGCGGCCGGCCGGCCGGGCAGCACCGAGACGCACGTGTAGTTCGAGAGCTGGACCTGCTTGTCATGCGGGATCGCGACCTTGAGCGGGTCCACCCCGGGCGACGTGATCACGAAGGAAGCGGTCTTGACCTCGCTCACTTGCCCGCAGCGGACGACCGTCTCCTGGGCATTCGCGCTGATGCCGACGATCGCCACGAGGATCGCGATCGCGAAAAGCAGGGGAAATATGCGCATCCGGTAGCGGGGAGCAAATGACGTGCCGGGCTACGTCGAGCTCCACTGTCACAGCAACTATTCCTTTCTCGACGGCGCGTCCGATGTGGAGGAGCTCGTCACCGCTGCGGCCGAGCGAGGGATGGATTCACTCGCCCTCACCGACACGAACGGTCTGTACGGCGCGGTGCGCTTCTGGAACGCCGCAAAGGATGCGGGCATCCGACCGATCTACGGCGCGGAGATCCAGACGCTCGACTTCGGGCATCTGGTGCTCATCGCTCGCGATCGCATCGGCTGGCGGAGCCTGTGCCGCACGATCTCCGCCGCGCAGCTCGCCGGCGAGAAGACGAAGCCGCGCGCGACGCTCGCGCTCATCGCCGAGAACGCCGAAGGCCTCTTCGCGCTCACCGGATGCGCGTACGGCGCGGTGCCGCGCGCGATGCGCGGCGGCGACGTCGATGCGGCGCGTGACGCGCTCGCGCGCCTGGCCGGCATCTTCGGCGAGCGCTGCTTCGTCGAGCTTTCGGATCATCTCGATCCCGATGACCCCGCGCTGTGCGACGCCCTGGCGCAGCTCGCGTCCGAGCAGGGCCTCGGCGCGGTGATCACGAACAACGTCCACTACGCGCGGCCGGAGGGGCGGCGCCTCCACGATGTCCTGCGCTGCATCGACCTCGGGGTCACGCTCGACGACGCCGGCAACCGGCTCAAGCCGAACGGCGAGTACTGGCTCAAGGACGAGGCGATCCTGCGCGAGCGCCTGGGCCGGCACGGCGAGGCGTTCGCGAACACGCGCGCGATCGCCGACGCGTGCACGCTCGACCTCGAGACGATCGGGCCGGGCGGTACGCGCGCCACGCTCGCGTCCCGAGCCGAACGGCCTCCGGGATCGATGGTCGGTCAGGACCGTCTCCCCGGCTTCCCGGTGCCCGAGGGGCACACCGCGTTCTCCTTCCTCTACGCGCTGTGCCACGACGGTGCGCGCGAGAAGTACGGGCTCATGACGCCGGGCGTCGCGACGCAGCTCGCGCACGAGCTCTCCGTCATCGACCGCTGCGGCCTCGCGGAGTTCTTTCTCATCAACTGGGACATCGTCCGGTTCTGCAAGGAGCGGCGGATCCCGGCGCAGGGCCGCGGGTCCGCGGCCGACTCGATCGTTGCCTACGTGCTCGACATCACCAAGGTCGACCCGATCCAGCACGAGCTCCTCTTCGAGCGGTTCCTCACCGAGGACAGCCGCACGATGCCGGACATCGACCTCGACATCGCCTCGAACGACCGCGAAGAGGTCATCCAGTACGTGTACAAGAAGTACGGCGAGCGCTACGCGGCGATGGTCTGCAACGTCGTGACCTATCGCGCGCGGTCGGCGAGCCGCGAGATCGCGAAGGCGCTCGGCTTCCGCGACGAGACCGTGGACCGTATGGCGACTTCGATCGACCAGTACAACGTGGACCCGCGCTCGCGACCCAGTGCCGCACAGCATCCGGCGTACAAGCATCCGAATCGCGAGGCCGAGCATGGCTGGGAGCACAACCGCCCCGTCGGCGACGCGCTCCAGGACCTGGCGGACACGATGGACGAGAAGGAGCGCACGCGCTTCCCGCTCTTCCGCGAGCTCACCCTCGCGATCGCCGACTTCCCGCGCCACCTCTCGATCCACAACGGCGGCATGCTCATCACCGCGCAGCCGCTCGTGGACACCGTGCCGATCGAGCGCGCGACGATGCCGGACCGCAACGTGGTGCAGCTCGACAAGCGCGACGTCGAGGACCTCGGCCTGGTGAAGATGGACCTCCTCGGCCTGCGCACGCTCTCGCTCATCAAGGACGCGGTCGCCGACATCGAGGCGCGGCACGGCGAGCGTCTCGATCTCGGGACGATCGCGCTCGACGACGAAGCGGTCTACGACCTCATCTGCGAGGTCGACACCGTCGGTCTCTTCCAGGTGGAGAGCCGCGCACAGGCGTCCGCTTTGCCGCGCGTGCGTCCGCGGTGCTTCGCGGACATCGTCGTCCAGGTCGCGATCATCCGGCCCGGCCCGCTGCAGGGGAACATGGTCAATCCATACATCAACCGCCGGCAGGGCCGCGAGCCGGTGACGTACGCGCATCCGCTGCTCGAGCCCGCGCTCAAGGAGACGCTCGGCGTCATCCTCTTCCAGGAACAGATCCTGCGCGTCGCGATGGTCGTCGCCGGTTTCTCGCCGAGCGCCGCGGACATGCTGCGCCGCGCGATGAGCCGCGCGCGCTCCTCGGCCGACATGGAGAAGTTGCGCGCGCCGTTCATCGATGGCGCGCGCGCGAACGGTGTTGGGGATGCAACCGCGAACGAGATCTTCCGCCAGATCGCGGCGTTCGCCGAATTCGGATTCTGCAAGAGCCACGCTGCGGCGTTCGCGCTCACCGCGTATCACACCGCGCATCTGAAGCTCTACTACCCGGCCGAGTTCTACGTCGGGCTCTTCAACAACCAGCCGATGGGCTTCTACTCGCCCGCGGTCATCGCCGGTGACGCGAAACGCCACGGCGTCGCGATCCTGCAAGTGGACGTGAACCTCTCGAAGGAGAAGGCGATCGTCGAAGAGAGCGCCGCCGGTGAGATGCATCCGGTGGATAGCTCCAACACGATCGCGTCGCACCGTCACTGCCGCATCCACGACGTGCGGCTCGGGTTCGAATCCGTGAAGGGACTCGGCGAGACCGAAGCGAAGGGCATCGTGGGCGAGCGCGAGCGGAGCGGTCCGTTCACGAGCTTCGACGATTTCGCACATCGCGTCGGCGTGAAGGAGGAGGCGCTACGCAACCTCGCGCTGCTCGGCGCATTCGACTCGTTCGGCGTGGCACGCCGCGAGCTGCTGTGGCGGGCGCGCGACGCGCACCGCACCTCACCGGCGTTCACGCGTCCCGCGCTGGCGCTACCGACGTCCGATGCGCCGACGCTGCCCGCGCTCACCGAACAGGAGCGCGTCGCGCTCGACTACCGCATCACCGGTATCCCCACCGGGCCGCAGATCATGCGCTTCTATCGTGCCGATCTCGACAGTCGCGGCGTGCTCACCGCCGCGGGTCTCGCGGGCGGCAGGCACGGCGCGGCGGTGCGCATCGCGGGCGCGATCGTGGTGAAGCAGCATCCCGAGACCGCGAAGGGTCACGTATTCCTCTCGCTCGAGGACGAGACAGGTATGGCGAACATCATCATCCGGCCCGCGACCTACCGAAGGCACAAGCGCGTGCTCGACGCGAACGCGGCCGTGGTCGTCACGGGGACGCTGCAGACCGTCGATGGGGTCATTTCCGTGCTCGCGACGCGGCTCGACGGTCTCGCGCTGTTCGTGAAGATCGCCGCCCGGGAATGGCAATAAGACTTCGTCGCCGCAGCTTGGACGCCTCGCTGATCCGGAAAGTCACGTATTCCTATCCGACCGCACCCGGGCTCACCCGCTCGGTATCGGTCGGCGGTCAAACCGGTTACACCATGCCGCCGGACCTTGTGACGTCTTGCGGCAGGACCGCAAACTCCGGCGAAAGCAGAGAGGCAGGCAAGGACGGTTGGCCTGCCCGGGCGCGCCGGGCTGCAGGAGTGGGGAAAACAGTTGGACGACCTTAACGGACGTCGTGCAGAGGACCTGCTCGACTCGATCTTCCGTGTCGCAACGGAGCTGGTCCACGGCGAGCGGGCTTCGCTGATGCTCCGCGATGATGCGACGCGGGACTTCGTGATCGCGCACGCCCTCGGCCTCGCCGACGATGTGAAGCGCCAGGTGCGTGTCCGATCCGGCGAGGGCGTCGCGGGGCACGTCCTCGCGTCGAAGCGCTCGCTCCTCGTGCGCGGCGGCGAGACGCCGGTCCCCGTGCGTGGGGGCCAGTACCGCTCGGATTCGTTCGTGTCGGTCCCGATCCTGATCGACGACGACGCGCGCGGCGTGCTCAATGTCACCGACCGCTTCGACGGCCGTCCCTTCGAGGAGACGGACCTCGCGACGCTCGAGATCCTCGCCGGTCACATCGGCGCGTGCCTCGTGCAGCAGGAGCAGGGCGAGGCGCTGCAACGGCTCGCCGAGACCGATCCGCTCACGTGGCTGTTCAACCGGCGCCACTTCGACAAGCGGCTCGAGGCCGAGACGAATCGCGCCCTGCGCTCGGAGCATCTCCTCGCGCTGCTCATGCTCGACGTCGACAAGTTCAAGCTCATCAACGACCGCTTCGGCCACCGCGTCGGCGATCAGGTCCTCAAGGCCGTCGCATCGGCCGTGAAGCAGGCGGTGCGCCTGTACGACGTGCCGACGCGTTATGGCGGCGACGAGTTCGCGATCATCCTTCCCGAGGCGGACACCGAGGTCGCCGCCCGCGTCGCGCGCCGCGTCCTCGAGAAGGCGGAGACGGTCCCGCTGCCGGGCGAGCTGCGCGACGCCGGGATCCCGCTCAGCCTCTCGATCGGCATCGCGACGTTCCCGCGACCGGCCGGCGACGCGAACGCGCTCGTCGAGGCCGCCGACAGCGCCATGTATCGCGCGAAGCAGGCCGGCGGCGGCATCCGCGTCTGGGAGCACGCCTTCGCGGATGGTCCGCGCGGCGCCATGCGGCCCGCGCGCGCGGCGTTCCCGCCCGCGCCCTATCTCTCCGACCCCGCGCGTCTGGCCACGCGCGAGCTGCAGCTACTCATTCCCGCCGCGCTCGCGCAGGAATTCAACGTCGCGGTCGTGGGACACGAGGGCCAGGTCATCACCATCGCGTTCCCGTCGCCGAACCCCGCTGCGGTCGACACGATCTCGAAAGCGACTGGCTTCGCGGTGTATCCGGTCTTCAGCAATCCCGCGGATCTCGAAGCGACACGTCGGAGACTCGCTGCGGCCTAGTCGCCTGGCTCCCGATGCCTGCCTAAGCTAAGCGATGCGACCCGAGCGCGCGGTCGACCGTTTCCGACGAGTTTTTTCAACACGCCACTGCCTGCCCGGATTCGCATCGGTCACAGGGTTATGCCGCATCGGCATAGGGGCGGCTGTGAACTCGTCAGATTTATCCGCCCTGATCAGTTTTGTGCATAACTCGGTCGAATGACCATTGACCTGCATTCCTACTGAACTTACTGTCCAGCGACTGCTCTCTTGGTGAGGGACTAGCAGCGCGGACAGGGTCTCGGCGGGTGGCGCGTAGAGCATGGGGAGCCGAGACGTGCTGTGGCGCCGCCCTCAGAAGCGCATCAGTTTCTCCATCGCACTTGTGTTCGTGCTCGTCGTCGCGGTGTTTCCAGCACTCCCACGGTTGCCGGGAATGCCCGCCCAGATCGCCCTCGGCCTCGTCGGCACGACGACGCGCATCTCCGTCTCATCGTCGGGGGCGCAGGGCAACGCGGAGAGCCGAGGCGGCTCGATCGCCCCAGATGCGCAGATTGCTGCGTTCTGGTCGAGCGCGAACAACCTCGTCGCCGGGGACACGAACGGCGTCTCAGACGTGTTCGTGTACGACATCGCGACCGGGGCCACGACCCGCGTGTCTCTCGGTCAGTCGGGCGCCGAAGCGAACGGGGCGAGCATCTCGCCGTCCGTTTCAGGTGATGGTCGGTACGTCGTCTTTCAGTCCGCGGCCAGCAATCTCGTGGCGGCCGACACCAACGCACATCAAGACATCTTCCTCTTCGACCGACAGGCGATGACGGCAGAGCTCATTTCAGTGACGACCGCCGGTGCCCAGAGCGACGGCGACAGCTTCGCAGGCGATGTCACGCCCGACGGGCGATACGTGGCTTTCTGGAGCGGTGGAACTCTGGATCCCGACATCGGACCCGGCCCGGTTCAGGTCTTCGTTCGTGACCGGCAGCTCGGCACGACGCGCGCCGCCTCGGTGTCATCGAGCGGTTTCGGTGCTGGTTCAACGGTGTCGTCGCCCTCGATCTCCGACGATGGGCGGTTCGTCGCGTTCAGCACGTCGGCGTCGAACCTCGTCGCCAACGACACCAACGGCCTCAGCGATGTCTTCGTGCGCGACATGGTCAATGCCACGACGGTGCGTGTATCGGTCGGGCCTGGGGGCGTGCAGGGCAACGGCGTCAGCCGGAGATCGGCCATCTCAGGGGACGGCCGGTTCGTCGCGTTCGAGTCCAGCGGATCGAACCTCGTCGCGGGTGATACGAACGCTGCGGTCGACATGTTCGTCTACGACACCTTCGCGGCGACGACGACCCGCGTGTCCGTGAGCTCCTCGGGTGCACAGAGCGATGGTCTGAGCATCGCGCGCGATCACGACAGCTCAAGCCGGTTCATCTCGCGCGATGGCCGCTATGTGGTGTTCAGATCGTTTGCCACGAATTTCGGAGGACCCGCTGGCGCGCTCTACGTTCGCGACACGCAGGCCGGAACGACCACAGTCGTATCGGCCGCGACGGAGGGCAACCAGGATACGGGCCTGAACGGCGCGGTGTCCTCGGGCGGACGGTACGTTCTGTTCGAGTCCGACTCGGCGGTACTCGTCCCGAACGACACGAACTCTGCACGCGATGCCTTCTTGCGCGACACGCAGCTTGTCGTAGGCGACTTTGGCTCCGGCGTGGGGTTCGCGCTGGGCGGAGACCCCAGTGCGGCGTTTTCGCGAGATCCGGTCAACCTCGCTACGGGGAACTTCACGGCACACGCCGACGATCTGGTATTACCTGGCCG
>JBKPCZ010000154.1:0-2331 GCA_046727665.1 Chloroflexota bacterium | reverse complement strand
CATGATCGATCTGGCTGTCGAGATCCCAGAGGCCCTTCGCCTCGATCTGATCCTGGGCCGCCTGGAAATCGGCGTTCAGCTTGTCCATCTCGGCGTCGGACAGCGGCTCGCCGAACTTCGACGACAGCTCCTCGTAACGCTTCAGCACCGCCCGCTTGTCCGCCACACCCTCCTCGACGTTGCCGCGCACATCTTTGGTCGCATCGAGCTGGGGCTCCTGAGCGAGGAGGCCCGCTCGATAACCCTCTGTGATGCGGGCGTCGCCGACGTACTCCCTGTCGACGCCGGCCATGATGCGGAGCAGGGTCGACTTGCCAGCGCCGTTCGGCCCGAGCACCCCGATCTTGGCGGTGGGGTAGAAGGCGAGCGTGATCCCCTTCAGGATCTCCCGCTGGCTGCCGGGCGCGATCTTTTTGAGCCCGTACATGGTGTAGATGAACTGTGGCGGCATGTGAAAACCGTATCAGCGCACGACGCGATACGCTTTTCGGTCAGCACCGCTGGGAGGGCCGATGAGCGAGGACGCACGCAACTTCCGTCTGTCCAAGGACGTGCTGCCGAGCGCCTACGAGCTCCGATTCGAGCTCGACTTCGACCACTGGACCTCTACCGGATGGGAGCGGATCACGCTGCGCACCGCGAAGACCACACGCGAGATCGTCCTTCATAGCCTCGAGCTGGACATCACCAAGGCGACGATCGACGGGCAGGCCGCGCGACAGACGACGCACGATGCCGATGCGCAGACCGTGACGCTGCGGTTCGGCAATGAGATCCCGGCAGGCGAGCACACGCTCGAGATCGCCTGGAACGGGGGTATCCGCGAGTCGCTGCGTGGGCTGTACCGGTCGCTGCGCGGCGAGGAGCGCTACGCGGCCACGCAGTTCGAGGCCGCCGACGCGCGCCGGGCGTTCCCCTGCTTCGACGAGCCCGAATTCAAGGCGCGTTTCAAGCTCGAGCTCATCCACCCGGCCGGCAACGCCGCGATCGCGAACATGCCCGTCGTCTCCCAAGACCCGCTCGGCGAGCACCGCACGCGCACCGTGTTCCGCGAGACGCCGAAGATCTCCACCTACCTGGTGGCGTTCACGGTCGGACCGTACGAGTTCACCGAGGTCGCGAAGACCCCGTCCGGGATCCCCGTCCGCGTTTGCCTGCCACCGGGTCTCGCGGCGCAGGGGATCTTCGCCCGTGACGCGCATGTGCGCTCGGTCGAGTGGCTGCAGTCGTACACCGGGATCCCCTACCCGTACTTCAAGGTCGACGCCATCGGTATCCCGGACTTCGAGGCCGGCGCGATGGAGAACCCCGGCGCGATCACGTATCGCACGCGTCTCCTCGCCGCCGACGAGCGCAACGCGTCGATCCAGGCGCTCAAAGGCGTCTTCAGCACCGCGGCGCACGAGCTCACGCACATGTGGTGGGGTGACCTCGTCACGATGCGGTGGTGGACGGATCTGTGGCTCAACGAATCCTTCGCGTCGTTCGTCGGCGAGAAGGCCACCGCCGCGCTCAATCCCGAGTGGCGCTACTGGCGAGATTTCGTCGCGGACAACACCAGCGCCTTCAACCTCGACGCGCTCGCCACGACGCATCCGATCTCGGTCGAAGCGAAGAGCGCCGAGGAAGCCTCGCAGCGGTTCGACGCGATCTCGTACACCAAGGGCGCGGCGGTGCTGCGCATGATCGAGGGCTACCTCGGCGAGGACGCGTTCCGCGAGGGCGTCCGCATCTACCTGAAGCGACACGCGGAGGCGAACGCTTCGGCGGACGACTTCTGGCACGCACTCGACGAGTCCTCGGGCCATGACGTGACGGCGATCGCAAACGCCTGGATCAAGGCGTCGGGTCACCCACTGCTGGACATCCGCGCGCGTGACGTGGACGGTGGGCTCGAGCTCGACCTCTCGCAGACGCGCTACTTCTCGGACACCGACGCGACGCCGACCGCACAGCGCTGGCCGGTGCCGCTCGTCATCAAGTACGGCACCGCGCGGGGCGTACGCGAGCACCGCTCGGTGATGAGCTCGGAGCGCGCGACCATTCGGCTTCCCGGCGCGCACTGGTTCTTCCCGAACGCGGGCGGCCGCGGCTTCTACCGCTTCCGCTTCGCGAGCGCGTTCGAGGGCGATCGTCTTGACGCCGGTATCCCGCACCTGTCCGCTGAGGAGCGTCTCGCGCTCATCGATGATCTCTGGGCGCTCGCGCGCCACGGGAAGGCGACACTCGCGATGTTCCTCGCGCGGCTCGAAACGCTGCGTGGTGAGGAAGATCGGGCCGTGCTCGCCGCGATCGGCGACTCGCTGTCGTGGCTCGGCAACTACGCCGTGC
>JBKPCZ010000153.1:0-3985 GCA_046727665.1 Chloroflexota bacterium | reverse complement strand
ATGCGGGCCCTGGCCGCGACCGACAGGGAACTCGACAAGCTTCACGGCTGAGACATCCGGCGTGCTGGCGGACGTCGGCGCGACGCTGGCCGCGGCCGCTGTAGCGACAGCGGTCGACGACGGAAAGGTCGTCGCGCGCACAGGCGGACCGTCAGAAACGGTCTGCGAACATGCGCACGCAATCACCGCGAGCAGCGCAACCACAGCGCGTCTCATTTGTCTATGGGATACGGTACGCGGGCGCTGCGAGTTCGACGACGCTCAACGAACTCGTTCGGCCGGTGCTAGCGGGACGTCCCCCAGGTCGCGACCTTCGCCGCATAGCGCGTCGGTCCGTCATCGAACGAGCTCTTGCATCCCGAACTGCAGAAGGCATACGTCTTTCCCGAGTGCTCGCTCGTCAGACCAAGGCCGCGCTGCTCTTCAACGTCGACGATCATGTCGCAGATCGGGTCGAGGATGGTCGCTCTCACCGTTTGCGAGCCGGCAGCGTCGCGCTCGGCATCGAGGACCGCCACGGCCTCCGGGTGAGCGTCGCTCAGGCAGCAGCGACACGACGCGTACCAGGCCCGCACTCCCGCGTCTATCTCGATCGCGCTGGACGCCGCGCGCTCGTGGTGTGTCTCGCTCATGCCGCCTCCTAGTCGATGCGCGTGCCGCGCAGCCGAAGCGAATTCGTGACCACGGTAACGGATGAGACGGCCATCGCGGCGGCCGCGAGGACCGGCGACAGCAACCAGCCGGTGAATGGGTAGAGCGCGCCGGCGGCGAGCGGGATGAGCGCGACGTTGTAGAAGAAGGCCCAGAACAGGTTCTGCCGGATCGTCGCCACGGTGCGCCGCGCGAGACGCAGCGCGCGTGCGACGCCGCGCGGGTCGCCGCCGACGAGGACGATCTCCGCCGCGGCGATCGCGACATCCGTCCCGCTTCCGATCGCGATGCCGAGGTCCGCGCGCGCGAGCGCGGGCGCGTCGTTGACACCGTCGCCGACCATCGCCACGCGGTGTCCCTCGGCCTGCAGCTCGGCGACGATCCGAGCCTTCGCTTCGGGCATGACCTCAGCGCGCACGTCGTCGATGCCAAGCTGTTTCGCGATCGCCTCGGCGGTCCGCTGTGTGTCGCCCGAGACGAGCAGCGTGCGCGCACCCAGAGCGCGGATCTCCTTGATCGCATCGGCCGCGGCGGCTTTCGGCACATCAGCGACCGCGAGGACGGCGCCGGGCTGCCCATCGACCGTCGCGACGAGCGTGGTCCGTCCTTGCGCCTGGTGATGCGCGAGCATGCCATCACCGAGTCCCTCGAACCCATGCGCGCGAGCCAGCGCGGCGCTGCCGATCCAGATGTCGTGACCATCGACGACGGCGTGGACGCCGCGGCCAGCGAGGGCTTCGAACGAGGTCGGCTCGACCAGCTCGAGCCCCTTCGCGCGCGCATGCTCGACGACCGCCGCCGCGAGAGGATGCTCCGATCGGAGCTCGGCGCTCGCGACCAGGCGCATCGTTTCCTCCTCGCCGATGTCGGCGCAGGTCACCCAGTCGACGACCTCGGGCCGTCCAACGGTGAGCGTGCCGGTCTTGTCGAACGCGACGACGTCGATCCGCTGCGCCATCTCGAGCGCCTGCGCGCTCTTGATGAGGATGCCGCGGGTCGCGCCACGGCCGGTGCCGACCATGATCGCCGTCGGCGTCGCGAGCCCGAGGGCGCAGGGACACGCGATGATCAGCACCGCGATGAAAGCCGTGACCGCGTGCGCGAAGCGCGGCTCGGGTCCGAAGATCAACCACACGACGGCCGCGACGGCCGCGACGACGAACACGATCGGAACGAAGACCGAGGCGACGCGGTCGACGAGACGCTGGATCGGCGCCTTCGAGCCTTGCGCCTCCTCCACGAGTCGCACGATCTGGGCGAGCGCGGTGTCGGCGCCGACGCGCGTGGCCCGGAATCGCAGCGTTCCGCTGGCGTTGAGCGTGCCGCCGGCGACCTCGTCCCCTGCGCGCTTCTCGACCGGGATCGACTCGCCGGTGAGCATCGATTCGTCGACGGCGGACTCGCCGGCGATGACAAGCCCGTCGGTCGCGATCGTCTCGCCCGGCCGCACGATGATCACGTCTCCCACCTGCAGCTGATCGATCGGGACGTCCTCCTCCGCGCCGCCGGGCCGCCGCACGCGCGCCGACTTCGCTCCAAGCGCGAGCAGACCGCGGATCGCGTCCGAGGTGTGCGCGCGGGCGCGCGCCTCGAGGTACCGGCCGACGAGAACGAGCGCGACGATCGCCGACGAGGTCTCGTAGTAGAGGTACTGGCTCGCCTCGAGTCCGGCGCCCGTGAAGAGCGGCCGGAGGAACGTCGCGATGACCGAGATGCCGTACGCGGCCGTCGTGCCGACGACGATGAGCGTGTTCATGTTCGCCTGTCGATGCCGCGCCGCGCCCCAGGCGTTCACGTAGAACGGTGCCGCGGCCCACAGCTGCACCGGGGTCGCGAGCGCGAACATCAGGTACGCGCGCAGCTGCTCGTCGAGGATCCCGCCGAACACGAGATCGGACATCGAGACGAGCATCGTCAGCGACCCGAGCACAACGGCGACGACGAGGCGGCGCCGCAGCGAGACGAGCTGGGCGCGCCGCGCGGCGCGCTCGCGGTCCTCGACCGCGGCCCGCTCCTTCTGATCGGAGCTGAGCGCGAGCGCGCCGTACCCAGCGCGCTCGACCGCGCGCACCAGCGCGGGTACGTCCGCACGCGTCGGATCGAGCTCCACGCTGGCGCGTTCCGTGGCGAGATTCACGTCGGCGCTCTTCACGCCGCTGACGCCGCGCAGCGCCGATTCGACGTTCGCGACGCAGGACGCGCAGGTCATACCGGTGATGGCGAGGTCGCGCCGGTCGAGGCTGGTTACCCCCTCCCCCGGGGGGTGGGTAATGGCGGTCATGGCTTCAAGTCTAGAGAGCGGGACCAGCGCGTACGGGCGTTAGAGCATCGCGCCGCATCGCGGGCAGCGCCCGGCCCGTTCGGGCGCGCTCGCGCCACAGGAGCGGCACAGGAGCATCCCTGTGGCGTCCGTGTGGCTCAGCCGGCGGCTCTCGTGCTCGAATGCGGCGTCCCAGCGGCGTCGGGCCCGGATGTCCTCGCGGCTCCGGCCGCCGCCGGCCAGCATCCCGAGGACGGCCACGCCGACCACCAGCAGCCCGAACCAGACGACGTCCATCAGCGGTCTCCGCCGCTCGCCCGGAGCGAACGCGCGATGGCGCGGATGAGCTCGAGGTCGTCCAGCCCCGGATCGACGTCACGCGCGTAGGGGCGGAGGCGATCGGCGATCTGCTTCGCGACCCTCGCGCGGTCAGCCGGCGCGAGGTTGCCCTCGCGCGCGACGAACTCGCGCACGAGCCGCTGCGCCTCGCCGGGCAGGACACGCACCGCGACCTGCGTGCCCGTTCCGAGCGGCGTGACCGTGCGCAGCGAGAAGTAATCAAGGCGCGGCCGCGGCGCGCGCACCACGAAGGTGCCGGCCGCGAGGTCGCCGAGCCGCTGCGAGCGCGACGACAGGACGATCACGAGCAGCCCGAGGCCGTAGAAGCTCGGCAGGAAGTCCACGACGCGGACGAGGTTGCGCACGAGCACCGCGGTGAAACCTGCGGGCGCGCCGTCCTCGGCGATGACGCGGAGCCCGAACATCCGCTTCCCGATCGTCTGGCCGTTGCCGAGCCACTCGAGGAGGATGAAGTAGCTCCACGCGATCGCGAACGTGAGCAGCACGGCGATACCGAAGTACGGCGAGGCGGTCGGGAAACCGACCACCGCCGCGGCGGTCGTGAACAGGAAGAACGCGCCGATGAAGATGAGCGTGGCGAGCATGAAGTCCACGAGGGCGGCGAACCCGCGATTCCCGCCACCGGCGAGGTCGTAGCGCAGGACGACGTGGTCGGCGGTCTCAACTTCGAGCCGCCCGAGCGAGACGGCCATCGACACATGGTACGTTCGCGCC
>JBKPCZ010000152.1:0-2491 GCA_046727665.1 Chloroflexota bacterium | reverse complement strand
CGCGCCAGCCCGGTCGCGGATCTCGATGACCAGTCGAGGCTTCCAGACGATCCCGTCGCTGGCGAGCGCGGCGGCGTAGTTCGCCATCTGCAGCGGCGTCGCGAGCAGGTAGCCCTGTCCGATCGCCAGGTTCGTCGCGTCGCCCGGATTCCACGTTTTGTCCGCGGGATTTGCGAAGTGCTGCACCTTCCACGCGGGGCTCGGCACGATCCCTTCGGCCTCGAGGACGTAGTCGATGTCGGTCGCTTTCCCAAGACCGAAGCTCTTCGCCGCGTTCGGCAGCAGGTCGGCGTTCCTGTCGTTGAGCCGTTTGCCGAGCTCGTTGTAGAAGGTGTTGCAGGAACGCGCCAGCGCGGTCCGCAGATCGATCAGGCCGAGGTTGCCCGTCTCGTGGTTCAGCTGCGCCCACTGCTCGCCGTATCCGGTCCACCGCGCCGGGCAGTCGATGCGGTCGCCCCACTTGTACAGCCCCTCACGCATCGCGGCGGCCGCGGTGATCGGCTTGAACGACGAGCCGGTCGGGTACTGGCCGAACGTCGCCCGGTTGAAGAGCGGCTTGCGCGCGTCGGCGGAGAAGCGCGCGATGTTGACGGCGTCGCCGTTCGCGAACGCGTTCAGGTCGAACGTGGGGCGGCTGGCCATCGCGAGGATCTCGCCGCTCCAGGGATCCTCGGCCACGAGCGCGCCCTTGCGGTCGCCGAGCGCGGTCTCGGCCGCGGCCTGCAGCGCCGGGTCGAGCGACAGCACGACGTCCATGCCCGGGACCGGCGCGGTCTCGCCGAGCACCTCGGCGACGTCCCCGTTCGGCTCGATGATCGTGAGGCGCCAGCCGTACGTGCCGCCGAGAACGTCGTCGAGCGTGTCCTCGAGCCCGCTATTCGCCTTCCCGATGAGATCGCCTGCGAGGATGCCGCGCGCGGCGCGCTTCTGCGCCTCGACGTCGCTCGCCTCCGCGAGGTAGCCGAGCGTCTGCGACGCGAGCCCGGTCGGATAGCTGCGCACGCGCGTCGCCTGCAGCTGCACGCCCTCGATGACGGCGAGCGCCGGCCGCGCCGCGGTGAGCGACGCGCCCGCGAGCGTGCGCAACGGCACGAAGGTGTCGGCGCGCACCCAGGACTGATGCAGCTTGGCCTTGATCTCATCCGGCTTGAGCCCGAGGATCGGCGCGAGGCTCGTCGCGAGCCCGTCCTCCGAGCGCACCTGTCCGGGCACGACGCCGACCGTCGCGCCATCGACGAAGGTGGCGAGCTCGGTGCCGTCGCGCGCGATGATCCGGCCGCGTGACGTCGCGACGCGCGTCATCCGCACCAGGCGGCCGGCCGACAGCTTGGGCAGGATCGCTTCGGGCGACCATGAGACCCGCCAGACCGCCTTGTCCTTCTCGCCGACGAGCACCAGGGCGATGGTCGTGCTCCGCGTGAAGTCGCCGACGCGCGCGGTGTGGAAGGTCACGTCCAGCGGGACCGTCGCGCTGCGCGGATCCGGCGAGCCGTTCGGCAGCCTCGGGCGCGTCGACGTCCCGCTCTTCGCTTCGAGCGAGCGCAGCGTCATCTCTTCGGCGATGCGCGGCAGACGGTCGATGAACCCTTCCGTTCCGACCTGCTGCCGCGACTCCTCGGTGAGGAGATCCCACATCTCCTGGTAATGGCCCTTCGACCACGCCTCCGCGTACTGCTTCGCGACGGGATCGGGCGATGGCGGCAGCGCCTCACAGGCGGAAGCGACCGCGAGCGCGGCGTACAGCAGCGCGAAGAGTCGGGAGCGCAACGGCTAGTAGCCGGCCGCGTTGCCCTCGCGGCGAGGATCCGCGCCACCGCTGAACACGCCGTTCTCGTCGATCGCGATGGCCTGCGCGCCGCCGGTGACCTCGGCCCAGTCGCCGACGAGCGTGATCTCGTGGCCCTTCGCCGCGAGACCCTTGCGGGTCTGCTCGGAGAAGCGGTTCTCCAGCTTCAACGCCCGACCCGATTCGTGATACCAGCGCGGCTCCTCGATCGCGCGCTGCACGTCCATGGCGTGGTCGATGAGCGCGACGGCGAGCTGGAAGTTCGTCTGCACCTGCGCGTGGCGGCCCGGGGTCCCGAACACCAGGCGCGGTGTCACGCCCTCGAGCGCCATGACCGTGTTCAGCGTGTGGATCGGCCGCTTGCCGGGCGCGAGCGCATTCGGTGATGACGCGTCGAGCGAGAACCCGGTGACACGGTCGTTGAGCACGATCCCCGTACCCGGGACCATCGCCGCGGCGCCGAACTCGCTGAAGACGCTCTCGATGAGGGACACCGCGTTGCCGTCACGGTCGACGATCGCCATATAGGTCGTGTCCGTCGCGAGCACCGCGAGCGCGCCCGCATCCGTACGTTCGCTCGACTTCGCCGGTATCGCGCGCCGGCGCGCGCTCGCGAACGGCCCGTCGAAGAGGCGCTCAACGTCGAAGCGGACCTGCCGCGGATCGCCGGCGTACGCGTCGCGATCGGCGAAGGCCATCTTCTTG
>JBKPCZ010000151.1:0-20106 GCA_046727665.1 Chloroflexota bacterium | reverse complement strand
GGCATACCTTCGCGGCGCGCGTGCGCGATGCGACCGAGGTCGCGCGGCCGCGGCCGGACCGCGTGCCGCGCGCGCTGCGCGTCGTCTACCAGGACGCCTGCCATCTCGCGCATGGCCAGCGCCTTCGGGCGGAGCCGCGGGCGCTCCTGCGCGCGATCGAAGGTGTCACCGTCGTCGGCATCGCGGAGCCCGAGCGCTGCTGCGGTAGCGCGGGTATCTACAACCTGACGCAGCCGGAGATATCGGCGGAGCTGCAGCGGCAGAAGGTCGCGGCGATCCTCGCGGCGCGCCCGGACGTCGTCGTGAGCGCGAATCCGGGGTGCATCCTGCAGATCGTCGCGGGTCTGCGCGCGGCCGGGTCGCGCGTGCCGGTGGTGCACATCATGCGTTTTCTGGACGATCCGGCGGCTTTCGCCTAGCACAAGCGGCCCAAAATGGGCCGAACAGGCGGCCGTACGGCCGGTCCGCGCGCGGGTCGTTTTCGTGCGAAAATAGACGTACCGATGAGTGTTTCTCGATCCACCTACCGACACCGCCTCAGCTCCGAAGATGTCCGCAAGGCCAGGATCCTGATCACCAAGGATGCCTGGAAGCTCTTTCCGAACCCCGGCGAGCGCGTCGCGCTGCGGATCGGCGCGCGCCGATTCGATGCGGAGATCAAATCGGAGAACTGCAGCTGCGTTCCGCCTGAACACGAGCACTATCACCTCATCTGCCCGGCGCTGAAGGGCCAGGCGGGCTTCAAGAGCGGCGCGCTCGTCGTCATCGCGAAGGACTCCGATGGTGGCTACCGCTTCGTAGAGGAGCGGGGCTAGCCCCTAGACTTCGCCCGTGGCCGGTCCGAACTACATCCTCATCCACGTCTTCGGGACCGTCCGTGACGAGCTGGATCGCGAAGATCCCGGCACGCGCAAGCGCACGTACTCCGCCTGGCTGCGCGAGTACGTCGCCGAGCAGCCGAAACGGCTCACCGAGATCGCGTGGCTCGTCGATCACCTCACCGAGAACGGCTGGCGTGTGATCGGATCGCCGTACGACTGCGACGTGATGCTCGAGCGCGAGGTCTCTCGCCAGACGGCCGAGGAGGAGCTTCGGCGCGCCGAGGTGTGGGACCGCCTGGTGCGCATCGCCTCACCTGACGACGACGGGCATGTCGTCTGGCGCGAGCATCCCGAGGGCCGCCCGAGCGCGCCACGACGCCGACGGAGAGTGCGCCGACCGCCGACACGCGAGCAGGGAAGCTAGGCAACGCCGCATCCCCTCGGCGACGAGCTCACCGAGCTCCACGTCCATCTCGGCGGTTCGGTCGATCCCGCGGCGATGTGGGGCATCGCGGCGAAACAGGGCATCCGCCTTCCGACCAAGGACTACTGGGAATTCGTCGACCTCATCACCGTCGGGAAGAAAGAGCGCAAGTCGTTCGAAGACTTCCTTGCGCTCTATCGCTGGACCGAGCTGATCCAGTCGAGCCCCCTCGCGGTCGAGGAGTCCGTGTACGCGGTCGTCGGGGGCGCGTACCGCAAGGCCAACATCACGACCCTCGAGCTCCGCTACAACCCGATGAAGCGCAACCGCGGCGGCGAGCAGGACCTCGACCACATCATCATGGCGTCGATCCGGGGCCTCGACCGCGCGCGTCTCGAGTACCCGGTGCGGGCCGGCCTCATCTTCTGCCTCGATCGCACCTTCACGTACGCGCTGAACGAGATCATCGTCGACAAGGCCATCGCCTACCGGCATCGGGGGGTGATCGGCATCGACATCGCGGGGCCGGCACACGCCGACTTTCAATATCGCGACTACGCCGCGCTCTTCCAGAAGGCGCGCCGCGCCGACCTCGGCCTGACCGTGCACGCCGGCGAGGACGATGACTGGCGATCGGTGGATGAGGTCCTCGAGCATCTCGAGCCTCAGCGCATCGGTCACGGCATCCACGCGGCGGAGGATCCCGCGCTCTGCAAACGACTCGCGGAGCGTGGCGTGCTGCTCGAGATCTGTCCCAGCTCGAACCTGCACACTCAGGTGGTGAAGGACGCCGACGAGCTCGGACGTTTCATCGCGACGTTCAAGAAGCACAAGGTGCGCTTCAGCTTCAACACGGACGGGCCCGAGATGCTCCAGACGACCCTGCGTGACGAGCTGCGCCTTGCCGTGAAGAACGAGTGGGTGACGCGGGATGAGCTGTCGCAGTGCGGCGAGTGGGCACGGCAGGCCTCGTTCGTGCAGCGCCTGGCCCCGGTATGACGCGCGGACAGGCGGCGATCCTGCGCTTCGGCCTCATCTGCGCGGCGTGGGCCGTCGGCCAGACGCTCACCTGGGGTCTCGCGATCGGACCGATCCAGGTGATCATCCCAGCCGCGCTCGCCATCGGCGTTCTCGTCGTCACCGAGGATCTCGGCCGACCTCGTCCCGCGGGCGGCGATCTCAAGTACTGGCGTGGTCGGCGCATCGACGACGACGAGCGCCGCGGCCGCTGGAACTAGCCGCGCCCGCGTACACCTTCACGCCGCTTCGCGAAGAGGACCTGCCGCTCGTGCGCACGTGGCTGCTGCGGCCGCACGTCCGGGAGTGGTACGACGACGTGCCGACGGACCGCTACCCCGATGACGCGATCGCGGAGCGACGACTCGCGATCAGCGGTGAGGATCCGACCGACCACTTCATCATCGTGCTCGACGGTCGTCCGATCGGCGACATCCAGAGCTACCGCATCGACGACCACCCCGACTATGCGGCGCAGGTCGCGATCGATCGCCCCGCGGTCGGCATCGACCTATACATCGGCGAGCCCGAGCTCATCGGCCGCGGCCACGGGCCGGCGCTGATCCGCGCATTCCTGCGCGACGTCGCGTTCCCGAAGTACGGCGTCGACCTCTGCGTCATCGGCCCCACGCGCAGCAACGTCGCGGCCATACGCGCCTACGAGAAGGCCGGGTTCCGCTTTCTGAAGACGTACCTCGAGCCCGAGTCGCGCGAGCCGGAGCACTATCTCATGGAGCTCGCGCGCGCGGACTTGGATGCAAGCGAGATGTAGTCAAATCGCGATGCGTGGTCCCTTCGGTTCTGGGATGATGCGCAGAACGCGGAGGTGATCGGGATGGGTCTGCTCGAGGGAAAGCGCGCGCTCATCGTCGGCGTCGGGAATTCGCGGAGCATCGCCTGGGGGATCGCGACCTGTTTCCAGCGCGAGGGCGCCCGTCTGGCGTTCAGCTACCTCGGCGATCGCTTCAAGGACAACGTCACGAAGCTCGTCGACACACTGCCCGGCCACGAGGAGATGCCGGTGGTCGCGTGCGACGCCGCCAAGCCTGAGGAGGTCGCGGCGCTCGTGAGCGAGATCGATCGTCGCTGGGACGGCCTCGACATCCTCGTCCACTCCATCGCTTTCGCTCCCGTGGAGGATCTGCGCGGCCGGTTCCACGAGATCTCGCGCGAGGGCGTCCTCACCGCGGTGGACGTGAGCGCGTACACGCTCGTGTCGCTTTCGCGCGCGGCCCTTCCGCTCTTCGTCAAGGCCGGCGGCGGCGCCGTCATGGCGCTCACCTTCAACGCCGTGGAACGCGTGGTCCCGAGCTACAACTCGATGGCCGTCGCGAAAGCGGCGCTCGAGACGTGCGTGCGGTACCTCGCCGTGGATCTCGGACCGTCGAACGTGCGCGTGAATGTGATCTCGGCCGGCCCGCTCAAGACGCTCTCGGCGAGCGCGGTGCGAGGTATCTCGACCGCGCGCGACATCATGGAGTCGAAGGCGCCGCTGCGACGGAATATCACGCAGGAGGAAGTGGGCAACGTCGCCGTCTTCCTCGCGTCCGATTGGTCACGCGCGGTCACGGGCGCGACGATCTTCGCCGACAACGGCTTCAACATCGTCGGCGTCGCGGAGTGAGCGCGGCCTAGTCGTGGCCGAGGCTAGCGCCAGACCGTGACGATCGCGGCCACGACGACCTGCACGAGCAGGTCGTGCACGCCGGCGATCAGCCAGGTGTTCCACGAGCGTCCCTCGAAGGCCACCTGCGCCGCCTTGAACGTCGCCCCGAACCCGAGCCACGCCAGCACGCCGAGCAGGACACCGTCGGCGATCGACGCGCCCCCGAGGTTCAGCGACAGGAGCGCGAGCACCCACGCGTTCACCAGCCCTACGACGATGCCGACCCCGAATTGCATCGGCGACGGCGGACCGGTCCGCGGCGTCATGCCACTCTGCCGGGCGAGCCGCTCGCCGAACCCAGCGATGCCGTAGTACACGATGCCGATGAGCACCGCAGCGACCGCGGCAACGACGACCGCCAGGTAGTTCACACCGAAGTTGATCTCCACGTTCCGTAACCTCCCTCATAGCGCGCGAAGCGTACGCCGATGATCCGCGAGCGCCCGCGGTATCGAGCTCAGCGGTCAAAGGTCAACGGCTACGAGGTCAGCGGCTCGGCCAGCCGTAGACCCGGGAGCACGCCGAGATCGCGGAGACCTCGCAGCGTGGCGATCTCCGCGCCGAGCGTCGTTTCGGGACCGTGACCGGGGTAGACGCGCGTGCCTGCCGGCAGCGACATGACGATCCGCGAGAGGCTCGCGGCCATGTCGGCCGGGTCGCCGCCGGGGAGATCGGTGCGTCCGATGTTCCCCTGGAACAGCAGGTCGCCCGAGAACAGCGCGCCCTCGCCGCGGAGGTAGAAGCAGGTGGAACCCTCGGTGTGCCCGGGGGTGTGCAACGCACTCAGGTCCAGGTCGTCGAGATAAGGGAGCTGTCCCTCGTCGAACAGATCGTCGGCCCGGCAGGGCGGAATGTCGAACGTCGTCGGCGGGCGACCGGGTCCCAGCCGGTATTCGTCGAGGCGGTGGATCGCGAGGCGAGCGCGCGTTGCCTCCTTCACCGCGGCATTTCCGAAGATGTGATCGGGATGCCCGTGCGTGTTGAGGATCTCCACCAAACGCAGGCCCTGGTCGCGGACGGCAGCGATGACTTCGCGTTCGCCCATCGACGGATCGATGACGATGGCCTCGCTCCGCGAGTCGACGATCAGGTAACAACCGTTGTCGTACGGCGGAACGCGCCAAGCGATGATCCGGACCACGCGCGAAAGACTATCGTTCGCACGATGCGCGAGATCCGCGTCGAGAACACCGTCCCCTCCATCGGCGTCACGCAGGGCCGGCCCGCCGTCCTGGGCAAACGGTGGATGGTGAGCTCGAGCCACTACCTCGCGTCGCAGGCCGGAGCGCGGATGTTCGAGCGTGGGGGCAACGCGACCGACGCCGGCGTCGCCGCCGGCATCGCGCTCAACGTGCTCGAGCGGCACCTCACCGACTTCGGCGGGGTCGCGCCGATCATGGTGTTCGCGCCCGGTATGACCGAGCCGGAGACGATCGACGGCCTCGGCCGCTGGCCGGCCCAGTTCACGCTCGACGCATACCGCCGCCGCTACGGCGACGACATGCCCGTCGGCATCCCGAGATCGGTCACGCCCGCGGCCGCCGACGCCTGGCTTACCGCGCTCGCGCGCCACGGGCGCCTGACGCTCGAAGAGGTGCTCGCGCCGAACATCGAGCTCGCCGAAGGCTTCCCGGTCTACCCGCGACTGGCGCGAGCCATCGCCATGCTCGAGGACCGGCTGCGCGCATGGCCATCGAGTGCAGCCGTCTTCCTGCCGGGCGGACGCGCGCCGCAAGTGGGAGAGGTCCTGGTGCAGCGCGATCTCGCGTCGCTCTTCCGGCGGCTGGTGCAGGTCGAGCGTTCGCGGTCCGAGCTCAGCCGTGCCGGCGCGATCATGGCCGCTCGCGACGTCATCTACTCCGGCGAGGCGGCGGACGAGATCGCCGCGTCACAGGCGCGGAACGGCGGTATGGTCACGAGCGAGGACCTCGCCGAGTACCACGTCTCAATCGCGCCTCCGGTCCACACGACCTATCGCGGCATCGATGTATATGCCTGCGGTCCGTGGTCTCAGGGGCCGCTCGTCCCCATGACCCTCAACCTGCTCGAGAGCTACGACGTCGCGGCCATGGGGCCGGGCTCGCTTGAGTTCCTGCACCGCTACGCCGAAGCGTTCAAGCTCGCGGCCGCCGATCGCGAGGGCTTCTTCGGGGATCCGGACCAGGTCGATGTCCCGATGCGCGGCCTGATCGACAAGACCTACGCCGAGGAACGGCGCGCGCTCATCCGCGACGATCGCGCCTGGCCCGAACTGCCACCGCCGGGCGACCCGTGGAGGTACGAAGGCCGCTCCGGTCCGCGCGGGTACGTCCCGCGCGTGGCGAGCGGCGTCGGCGCGCCGGACACCTCCTACTGCTGCGCGATGGATGCCGACGGGAACGCGTTCTCGGCCACGCCATCCGATCCGGGTCTCGGGTCGCCGCTCGTCGAAGGGCTGGGCATCATCGTGAGCACGCGTGGCGCGCAGCTGTGGACGACACCGGGCCATCCTTCGGCGATCGCGCCGCGAAAGCGGCCGCGTCTCACTCCGAACCCGGCCCTGTTGATGCGGGACGGCCGCGCGCTCATGCCATTCGGCTGCCCCGGCGAGGACGCGCAGTGCCAGGCGATGGTGCAGACCGTCTGCAACGTCGTCGATTTCGAGATGAACCTGCAGGCCGCGATCGAGGCGCCGCGGGTCATCTCGCGGTCCTTCCCGTGGAGCTTCCATCCGCACGCGTACGAACCCGGCGTGCTTACGGTCGAGGGCCGCATCGCCCGTGATGTCCGCGATCGTCTCGCGTCGCTCGGTCATGTCATCCGCGACCTGCCGGACTTCACGCCCGCGGCCGCGGGCGTGTGCGCGATCCGCCGGCTCGAGCCCGGCACGCTCGAAGGCGGAGCGGACCCGCGACGCGAGAGCTACGCGATCGGCTGGTGAACAGGACGCCGCGCGTCACCGGGATCGGCGGCGTGTTCCTCAAAGCGCGGGACCGGGAGGCGCTCGGCGCGTGGTACCGGCGCCATCTCGACATCGACGTACAGCAGGGAGGCTGGGCGCTCTTTCGCTGGCGCGACCACGAGGATCCCGCGCGCCCCGGTGCAACGGTGTGGTCGCTCTTCCCGGAGCACACCGAATACTTCGGCACGGGTGGCCAGCGCGCGATGATCAACTATCGCGTCGTCGACCTCGACGCGGTCCTGGCCGCGCTCCGCCGCGAAGGCGTGACCGTGGACGAGCGCGTCGAGAAGACCGAGGAGGGTCGCTTCGGTTGGATCACCGATCCCGAGGGCAATCGCATCGAGCTCTGGCAGCCTCCTCCCGGCGGTTAGGCTGGCGCCGTGAACGAGCAGGAGCGCGGCTGGCGCGAGGAGTTCCCGATCACACGCGACCTCGTCTACCTCAACAACTGCTCGCTCACGCCGCTCCATCGCTCGGGCCGCGATCGGATCGAGCGCTTCACGCGCGAGTGGACCGAGCTCGGCGGTCGCGCCTGGTACGACCACTGGATCGGCGAGTACGAGGCGCTCCGCGACGGTATCGCCGGCGTGCTCGGGGCCACCCGCGAGGAGGTCGCCATCGAGCCGAACGTATCCGCGGGGCTCGTCGGCATCGCGAGCACCCTCGACTTCGCCTCGCGCCCGAAGGTCATCGTCGCGGATCTCGACTTTCCGACCGACGGTCACGCGTTCCACGCCGTCGCAGAGCGCGGCGCACGCGTGGAGTTCGTGCGCAGTCCCGATCGCGTGCGCGTCCCCCTGGAACTCTTCGAGCGGGTGGTGGACGAGCGGACCGCCGCCGTCTGCACCGGCCACGTGTACTTCACGACCGGATGGATCCAGGATGTGAAGGCGCTGGCGGAGATCTGCCACCGCAAAGGCGCCGTCCTCATCGTCGATGCCTATCAATCGATCGGCGCGTTCCCGTTCGACGTCCGCGTCGCCGGGGTCGACTACCTCGTCGGCGGGACCCTGAAGTGGCTGATGGGGGGTCCGGGCATCGCGTTCCTGTACGCGCGCCGCGAGGTGGCCGAGCGCGCGCGCCCCAGCGCGGTCGGGTGGTGGGGCGTTATGGATCCGTTTGCCTTCGATGTCGAGCATCTTGCCTACGGCGCCGGCGCGCGCCGGTTCGAATACGGCACGCCGGCGGTGGCCGCGATCTACGCCGCGCGCGCCGGTCTCGAGCTCCTCGAGCAGGTCGGCGTCACGACCGTGCGTGAGCGCCACATGCTCCTGTCGCAGCGTCTCGTCGACGGTGCGATCGCGCAGGGCTGGACCGTGCGCTGTCCGCGCGCGGCCGCGGAGCGCACCGCGATCGTCACGCTCGAGCATCCCGAGCCGCAGCGCGTCGTCGATGCGCTGCGCGCGCAGGGCGTCATCTGCGACAGCCGACCGCAGCTCGTGCGACTCTCACCGCACTACTTCAACACGCTCGAGGAGATGGATCGCGCGCTGGAGCTGCTGGCCCCGCTCCGCGCGATGGCCGCCACCGCCTGAACACGACGCGCGATAGCCGCGACGGCCTGAACGCAGCACGCGATGAGCGCGACGGCCCGAGCGTGCCGCGCGACGGTCGACGGCTCGTCGCGTGGATCCTGCTGATCGCGGCGATCTCTGCGCTCAGCTACGGTGCGCGCTTCGCGGGCGACGACGACGCGGTCGTCCGCGATCTCTTCTTCCGCTGGTCGACCGCGATCTTCACCTTCGCGTTCGACGGCGTCATCCTCGTTGCGCTTCTCCTCATCGCGCGCGGCATGTCCTTCCGCGAGACGTTCGCGTTGCGCCGTCCGCCGTCATGGCCGGCGTCGTGGCGCGTCGCGGGCGGCGCCCTCGCCGCGGCGTACGCGGCCTCGTTCGTCGAGGAGATCGTGCTGGGACACGGCCAGCGCGAGCAGGCCGTGCCGATGTTCTGGGACCCCGCGCGCGTGGACGCCTTCGTCGCCAACGCGATCGCCATCGCCGTGTTCGTCCCCATCGTCGAAGAGCTGGCCTGCCGCGGCCTCGGCTTTCGGCTGCTCGAGGCCTATGGTCAGCGGGTCGCGATCGCCGGCAGCGCGGTCGCGTTCGCGCTCGCGCATGGCGCGGTGATCGACCTCCCCTGGGTGCTCGTCACCGGCCTTGGTCTTGGCTACCTGCGCAGCCGCTCCGGGAGTCTCTATCCCTGCGTCGCGCTCCACGCCATCGTGAACGGCGTCGCGGTCCTTGCCTCGGCCGCCGCAGCCCGTGGCTAGATCTTTGAGAGCGGAGCTCGCAGCCCGGCCACGACCTCGAGGAGGTCGCCGCCGGGATCCGTGAAGTCGGCGCGCCGCGCGGCGATGCGCTCGCCCTCGAGGACGTGCGCGCGCAGCGCCGCGTACGGCAGCAGCGGATCGGCGAGATTGGCCGGATCGTGGTCGAGGCCGATGTTCTCCAGGATGCGGCGCCGGACTTCGGTCCAGTGGACGATCGCGTCGCGATCGCGCTCCGGCAGCTCCGCGTACGCCGTCGCATCGCTGAGCGCCGCACGGTAGGGAAGGAGCCGGCGTCGTTCGGTGCCGCGTGGATGCTCCGCCGCGAGGGCGAGCTCCTTCGCGTCGATGGTCACGCTCAGATGCTACGCAGTGTCGCGGGGGATGAACCGGCTGCGCGCGGCGATCGCCGCGCTCAGCACCAGGAACGCGGCAGCGATCGGCTGGATGGCGATGATGACGAGGATCGTGGGCGCGTACTCGACCGGGACCGCTGAGCCGAGCGACCGAAGGCCCTGGGGAAGCTGGAACGTGAGCCACGGCAGCAGCCAGATGCCGCCGACGACCGCAGCGCAGAGGATGCCGCGTGGCAGCTGCGCCGCGACCGCGCCTGCGACCACGGCCGCCGCGACGGTGATCGCGGCCACGGTGAGTCCGGTGTTCAGCGAGCCGGGGACGTCCGCGTTCGGTGTCGGGCCGAGCGTCGCGGTCCAGACGTGGTCCATGACGAACAGGGCGAGCGCGAGGGCACCGGCGACGCGCAGCAGTGCGTTGATCCCGTAGCCACGCGTTTTGAGCGCGCGGGCCAGCACCAGGCCGAGGCCGATGCCGACGAGCTGCGGCCACAACGACATGAGGAAGCCCAGACCCGTGCACCGATCTGGACCGGGTGCGGGGAAAGCGCCGCCGGCCCGCTCGCAGAACGTCATGAGCCCCGGGATCCCGAGCGCGATGCCGAGCGCGACGTACGCGATGTCGAGCGCGAGCGCGAGGGGGCCGCCGGCAGCGAGCGCGATCGCCGCCCCGGCCGCGTCGGCGGCGATCGGGCCCAGCTGGTAGAGGGGGAACGGGGTCGGGCTCCGCGACAACTGAAGAGCCTCGTTGGCGAGCCCTATCACGGACTGCACCACGGCGCTGACCAGGAATCCCGCGCCGATACCCGAGATCGCCGCCCAAACGATCGACTCGTCCCAGAGGATCGGTCGACGGGCTTCGATCCGGGCGCGCGCCCACGAGGTCGCCCGCACTGCCTCGGGGAACTCGCGTGCGAGATCCTCGCGCATTCACCCGTATTGTGACGAGATGAGCGACGCGCAGATGGAAGATGCGAAAGCCGAGCACGACGTGCTCGCGATCGCGAAGACGGTCGCGGCAAACGAGTTCCCGGTGGAGCGCGCGTCGGTCATCGGCGTGGATCGAGAGAGCGGTCGGCTTCTCCGCCTTTCGCCCTTTCCGTGGAAGGGCAACGACACCGATCCGCCGCTGCTGCGGTGGTCGTGGATCCATGCGCGTACGTTGAAGGACGAGCGCGACGTGCGGCCCGAGACGGTCAACGTCGACGGAGAGGTGACGGCGACCGCGTATGTCGACGCGAAGGATGCGTGGCGCCTGCGCTGGCCGTTCGTGCGACCGCATCTGTTCGCGTCGCTCGAGTCGCTGCAAGCCCTCGCGCGCGAGCGCGCGTCAACGGCCGGGTTCATCCGCCCCGAACCGGATGCCGACGTGCTCCATCTGCCGCTGCGCCTGCGGTTCCGCTGCGCGAGCGACGACTGCCGCGAGACGCACGAGCTACCGGTGCTGGACTGGGAGCTCCACGAGATGGCGCGCCTCAGCCGCGAACGCTACGGACCGCAGTGGGCGACGCGCTTCCGGGAGACGTGGGGCGCGCCGCTCTTCGCGAAGTACGACGTTCACCTGCTGTTGTCGTCGTACGCACAGGCGCCGTCGCGCTTCTACGTCGCCGGTCTCTTCTATCCGCCTCGGGAGAAAGAGGACGAGCACGCGCACCTCCATCACCGGGAGCATCGAACGCACCTGAAGCCGCAAAGTGGCTAGCGCGTCGACGTGATCGCGACGTGAAGGACGATCCGGAGCTGGACCCAAGCGGCGATCCAGGCCTGGTCGCGGCCGCGAACCTGAGCTTCCTCGGCTCCTTCGCAAAGCTCGCACAGCACTGCCCAGCCGGCGAGGTCCGCGAACGCGGTGGCGTCTTCGCCTTCTCGACCGGTCTCCCCATCCCGCTCTTCAACGGTCTCGTCGTCCTCGCGCCGGCGACCGCGGCGGAGATCGCCGCGGCTCTGGAGTGGGTGCGTGGACGCGGACTGCCGTTCCGGGTGTGGATCGACGAGGCGCGTGCCGGCGGTGCCGCCGAGATCGCGCTCGCGCTCGGCCTCCAGCGAGGGACCGGACTGTATCCGGGGATGGTCCTCCATCCGGTGCCGGATACACCGGCGTGGCCGCCGGGCGTGAGCGTCGCGGTGGTGACAGAAGAGAACCTCGTCGAGCACCACGCGGTCCGCATCGCGTGCGGAACGACACCCGAGCTGGCACAGCGGCTGTACCCGCCGTCATTCGCCTTCGATCCCGAGGTGCGGCTGTTCACCGCGCGGCTCGAAGGAGAGCCTGTGGGCGGCTCGGTCGCGATCCGCACCGGCGACGTGTCCGGCGTCTACGCGGTCGGCACGATCGCGACCGCGCGACGACGCGGAGTCGGCACGGCGGCATCCTGGGCGGCGGTGGCCGCGGGTAGGGACTGGGGCTGCGACACGATCGTGCTCCAGGCGTCGCAGATGGGACTGCCGGTGTATCGGGCGATGGGCTTTCGCACGGTCGTGGCCTACACGGAGTTCAAGCCGGCGCTTTAGACCTTGCCCGCGAACTCCTCCGGGATGTCCTTGCGCAGGGTCCCGGTCTCACCGGCCTTTCCCTTGTAGCCGTGCGGGAAGAGTCTCAGCAGGAGATATGTGCCGGTGACGGGATCCTCGGCGCGTTCGATCACGATCGAAGGGCCCCAGGGCGAATCGAATCGGTGGCCGACGTCGGGCTTGCGCTTTCCGACGTCGAAGCCCTGTTTGTCCCATTGGAGTACCGAGTAGCCGCGCACGACACGCTCCTCGTCGCCACCCTCGTCGGGACGCCAGCGATGCGCGTCCGGATGCTCGCGCTGGCAGACCGCGGGCGAGCCCGAGTGCATCGTCACCCACTTGTACACGTCCGCGTCCTTGCTCTGCGCGCCCGTGGGATACGCGGCGCGATAGCGCTCCTCTCCGAGCGTGCAGAGGTAGTAGAAGAGCATCGAGCGCAGTATATGGACGTGATGCGGTCGAAGATGCTCGACGTCATGGGTCTGCGCACGCGCGTTCTCGAGGACGGCGACACCGGTCGTGGCGACCCGGTCGTGATGATCCACGGCGTCGGTGGGTGGGCCGAGAATTGGCGCGAGGTGATGTCGCCGATCGCGCGCACCGGTCGCCGCGCGATCGCATTCGATCTTCCCGGATTCGGCGAGAGCGATCCGCCCGGCGATGTCGAGCACTTCGGTCCGCGCGATCCTTTCTATCCGCGCTTCGTTGGTGCGCTCCTCGACGAGCTCGGCGTCCGATCGGCGCACCTGGTCGGCAACTCGATGGGTGGCGCGGTCGCGTTCACGGCCGCGGTGAGCCAGCCGGAGCGCACGCGCTCGCTCGCCCTTGTCGCGGGCGGCGGCGTCGGCACCGAGGTCGCGCTGTTCCTTCGTGTGTGCACCCTTCCCGGGGTCCCCACGCTCTCGCGCCTCTTCGGCCGGCCGGAGCAAGCACGCGACGTGCTACGCACCTGCTTCTATGACGCTCGTCGGATCCCCGACGCGATGTACGCGGAAGCCGAGCGGTACGGCTTCGCCTCGTTCGGGGAGTTCGTCAACGCACTTCGCTCGGGCGTCACGATCTTCGGCGTGCGCCGGTCGCTGCGCGACTACTGGGTCGGCCTCGCGCCGCGCTTCGCTGGTCCCGTGCTCGTCGTCTGGGGCCGCGAGGACCGCGTCCTGCCCGTCGAACACGTGGCCGAGGCCGAGGACGTGATGCCTCAAGCCCGCGTCGAGCTCATCGATCGGTGCGGACACCTCCCACAGGTGGAGCGCACCGACGCATTCCTCGCGGCACTCCTGCCGTTCCTCGACCGCGCCGAGGCGGCCGCCGCGGCGTAAGGGAAACTGTCACCATTGAGGACGGCGTGAAGACCCGGTCGCGGCCTTCCATCACCACGCCGCGCGCGAAGCTCACTCTCAGCGCCGAGCAGATCATCGCCGACTACCGGCTCGCCGTGCGCAGCCGCGCCGCGAGCGAGCTCGGCCGGCGAGAGGTCCTCGCCGGCCGGGCGCCGTTCGGCATCTTCGGCGATGGAAAAGAGGTCGCGCAGCTCGCGATGGCGCACGTCATGCGTCCCGGCGACTGGCGCAGCGGCTACTACCGAGACCAGACGGTGATGCTGGCTGTGGGTGTCACCAACCTCCAGCAGTACTTCGCTCAGCTCTACGCCGATGCCGATGTCACGCGGGATCCATTCTCCGGCGGGCGTCAGATGTCGAATCACTACGCGACCCGGATCGTCGACGAGCAGGGCCACTGGCGCGATCTTCTGCGCGCGATCCAGGTCGCTTCCGACTTCTCGCCCGTCGCCGCACACATGCCTCGTTCGGTCGGGCTCGCGTGGGCCTCGAAACTGTACCGGCAGTCCGCCGTGCTCAGCGATGCCGCGAAGGGCTTCTCGCGCAATGGCGATGAGGTGTGCTTCACCACGATCGGCAATGCCGCGGCGGCCGAGGGCCTGTTCTGGGAATCGGTGAACGCCGCCGGCGTCCTCCAGGTGCCGCTGCTCATCAGCGTGTGGGACGACGGCTACGGCATCTCGGTCCCGAACGAGCTTCAGATGACGAAGAGCTCGGTGTCCGCCGCGCTCGCGGGGATGCGACGTGACGGCGGTCCGGGGTACGAGATCGAGGTCGTGAAGGGCTGGGACTACATCGCCCTATGCGACACGTACGCCATCGTCGCGGAACGCGTGCGGCGCGAGCACGTGCCCGCGATCGTGCACGTCATCGAGATGACGCAGCCGCAGGGACACTCGACCAGCGGCAGCCACGAGCGCTACAAGCCGAAGGAGCGTCTGACATTCGAGGTCGACGCGGACCCGATCCGCCGGATGCGCGAGTGGATGATCCGCGAGGACATCTGCGACGCGGCGACGCTCGACCAGTACGAGAAGCACGACCGTTCCGAGGTCGAGCAGATCCGCGAGGCCGCGTACGAGACGTTCCAGGAGCCGGTCCGTCGCCGTCGCGACGAGGCCCTCACGCTCATCGCGGCGGCCGCGTCGGAGTCGGGCGTGCCGCTCGATGCGATCGCGGATGAGCTCCGCGAGGCGGGGGATCCCCTCAGCCACCGCGCGGTCCACACCGCGACGTTCCGCGCGCTCGTGGCGCTGCGCGGGCGCGAGGGGCCGGCGCGCGCCGAGCTCGCTCGATTCGTCCACACCTACCGCGAGGAGAACGAGGCGCGCTACAACTCGCACCTCCTGAGCGCGTCCGACGTCTCACCGCTTCGGATCGCGGCGGTCGCGCCGAAGTTCCCCGCCAAGCCGGAGGTCATCGACGGCCGCATGGTCCTGCTGCGCTGCTTCGATGCGAACCTCGCGCGCGATCCGCGCATCGTCATCCTCGGCGAGGACGTCGGACGGCTCGGCGATGTGAACCTCGTGTACGAGGGGCTGCAGGAGAAGCATGGCGCGCTGCGTGTCACCGATACCGGCATCCGCGAGGCGACCATCCTCGGCCAGGGCATGGGCGCCGCGATGCGCGGTCTGCGGCCGATCGTGGATATCCAGTACGTCGACTACCTGCTGTTCGCGCTCGAGCTGGCCTCCGACGATCTCTCGACGCTGCGGCATCGCACCGCGGGCGGCCAGATGGCGCCGGTCGTCATCCGCACGAAGGGCCATCGCCTGCAGGGGATCTGGCACACCGGCTCACCGATGCAGATGCTCCTGGGCACGCTCCGCGGCATGCATGTCTGCGTGCCGCGCGACATGACCCAGGCGGCCGGCTTCTACAACACGCTGCTGCGCGGGGACGATCCCGGCATCGTGATCGAGGTCCTCTCCGGCTACCGTCTCAAGGAACGGCTTCCGGAGAACATCGGCGACTACACGCTGCCCCTCGGCGTGCCGGAGCTGATCCGCGAGGGCGAGGACCTCACGCTCGTGACCTACGGCGCGCTGTGCCGCATCGCGCTGGATGCCGCGACGGATCTCGCCGGCGCCGGCATCGACGTCGAGATCATCGACGCGCGGACGCTCCTGCCCTTCGACGTCGGCCACACGATCGCGGGGTCGGTGCGAAAGACCGGCGCGCTTCTCGTCGTCGACGAGGATCTTCCCGGCGGAGCCTCGGCCTACATCCTTCAGCACGTCATCGAGACGCAGAATGGCATCGACCATCTCGACGTCGGACCGCGGACGCTCACCGCGCGGGCGAACCGCACCCCGGTCGGCGTCGACGGCGACTACTTCTCGAAGCCGAGCCGCGAGGACATCTTCGCGGCCGCTTACGCCATCCAGCGCGAACGCCACCCGGATCGCTTCCCGTCGCTGGACCTAGAGTTGGAGTGATGGCCGAGAAGAGCAACGTCCAGGCTGTCCACGACACGCTGCTATCCGAGTTCCGCCGCGACGAGCGCTACATCCTCATGGGCGAGGACGTCGGCGTCCGCGGTGGCGTGTTCCGTGTGTCGGACGGCTTCATCGAGGAATTCGGCAAGGACCGCATCATCGATACTCCCGTCGCGGAATCCTCGATCGTCGGCATCGCGATCGGAGCCGCGCTGGGCGGCCTCTTGCCCGTCGCGGAGATGCAGTTCGCGGACTTCAGCGCACCCGCCTTCGAGCAGATCGTCGACGAGGCAGCGCGGATCCGCTATCGCTCGAACGGCTCGTACGGCGTTCCCCTGGTCATACGCATGCCGTGGGGCGGCGGCATACACGGCGCGCTCTACCACTCCCAGTCGGTCGAGGCGTTCTACGCGCACGTGCCGGGGCTCAAGGTCGTGGTGCCGAGCACGCCGCGCGACATCACCGGGATGCTGCGCGCGGCGCTCCGCGACCCGGACCCCGTGATCTTCCTCGAGCACAAGGCGACATATCGTGCGGTCCGCGGCGACGCGCCGGACGATCCGGAGTTCACGATCCCCCTTGGCCCGGCCGAGGTGAAGAGAGAGGGCACCGACATCACCGTCTTCGCGTACGGACTGATGCTCCATCACAGCTTGAAGGCCGCGGAGACGCTCGCGACCGAAGGGATCTCGGTCGACGTCGTCGACGTGCGCAGCCTCCGCCCGCTCGATGCCGCGACGATCCTCCGGGAAGCGCGGAAGACCGGGAAGTGTTTGATCGTTTATGAGGACAACCGGCTGTTCGGGGCGGGCGCCGAGATCGCCGCGCTCATCGCCGAAGAGGCGTTCGACGGGCTCGACGCGCCGGTGATGCGTCTGGGCGGACCCGAGGTGCCGGCGATGCCGTACAACAAACCGCAAGAGGACTGGTTCATGCCCGATCCTGAGAAGATCGCGACGAAGATGCGCGAGCTGGCGGCGTATTGAGCCTCGCCCTGGAGGTGTTCCTTGTCGGTCTTTGAGCTGAAGATGCCCAAGCTCGGTGAGTCCGTGACCGAGGGCACCATCGGAAAGTGGCTGAAGCAACCCGGCGAGAAGGTGAATAAGTACGACCTGCTTGTCGAGGTGCAGACGGACAAGGTGAATACGGAGATCCCCTCGCCGGTCGCTGGCACGCTCAAGGAAGTCAAGGTGGACGAGGGGCAGACGGTCCCGATCGGGACGCTCCTCGCGACGTTCGACACGGCTGACGGCGAGGCCGCCGCGGCGTCGCCGGCATCTTCCTCCGCAACGGGGGCGCGACCGCAGCCGATGCCTCCTCAGGGGGCACCTCGGGCATCGGCTCCGCCGGCAAACTCGCCGGCTCCCACTGCCGCATCGTCAACTCCGCCTGCACCGCCGGCTCAACTGCCGTCGTCGCCGACGCCCTCGGCGCCTTCTCAGTCCGTGCCGCAGCGGACGGCCCCGGCGTCCTCATCGTCTCCTGCGTCGGCTCCCTCTCAAGCGCAGAGTGCCGCTCCGTCTCAGGAGGCGCGTCCCGCTCCATCGCCGTCGTCAACGTCGTCCTCGCAGCCGGCCGCGTCCGCTTCTTCAACGGCGACGGCGGAGCGTCCCGATCTTTCCGAGGTGCGGGCGACGCCGGCGGTGCGAAAGCTCGCGGCGGAGCACGACATCGATATCTCCCAGATCGAAGGCACCGGACTTGGCGGGCGGGTATCCAAGAAGGATGTCGAGGACTTCATCGCCAGCGCGCAGGCCGCGCCCGCACGGGAGGCGGAGGCCACCCCCGCACCGGAGGCGCAGGCTGCGGAGGAGCAGGCAGCGCCGGCGCAGCAGCCGCAGGCGGCGCGGCCCGCAGCGGCGTCTCAAGTCGTGTCCGGCGCGCCCGCGCCGATCGCGGCGCGACCGGCTCCCGCGACGTCGCTGGCCGGAGACGAGCTCGTGCCTCTCTCGCAGATGCGGCGCGCGATCGCGAACAACATGGTCCAGGCATGGAGCGCGCCGCACGCGCACGCGGTCATGGAGATCGACATGACCGCGCTCATGAAATACCGCGACAAAGTGCGTGGCGACTTCCAGGCGCGCGAGGGCTTTGACCTCTCGCCTGCGGCGTTCATCTGCAAGGCAGCGGTCGAAGCCCTGCGGACCGTGCCGCTCGTGAACTCCAGCTTCACCGACCAGGGCGTCATCGCCCACAAGGAGATCAATCTCGGGTACGCGGTCGCGCTTGGCGACGAGGGCCTCGTCGTGCCCGTGATCCGTGACGCCGATGGGAAGAGTCTCGCCGGACTCATGCGCTCGATCCGCGACGTCGTCGATCGCGCGAAGACGCGCAAGCTCACCTTTGATGACTTCTACGGCGGAACGTTCACGGTGAACAACACCGGTCCGCTCGGGACGATCATCTCGAGCCCGATCGTGCCGCCCGGCCAGGCCGCGATCGTGTCGTCGGAGACGATCGTGAAGCGGCTGATCGTCACCGACGACGACGCGATCGCGATCCGGCAGCGCATGAACCTCGTGATCGGCTTCGATCATCGCGTCATCGACGGTGCGACCGCCGCGCGCTTCCTGCAGACGATGCGCGACTGGCTGCAGACGGTCGGACCGACCGTGCCGGTGTACTGATGCACAGCGGACCGCGGAGCCGCTGATGGCCGACCTGGCGCCGATCGTCTTCGAGATCCCGGGCGAGGTGGAGCGCCCGCGCTCGCGCGGGCGAGGCGCGTCGAACACGGTCGTGCCGATCGATCGCGCGCGGCCGGACTGGCTCAAGGTCCGCCTACCGACCGGACCGACCTACGAGAACCTGCGGCGGCTCATGCGCAGCAAGGAGCTGCACACGGTCTGCGAGGAAGCGCACTGCCCGAACATGGCCGAGTGCTGGGGCGCGGGCACCGCGACGTTCATGATCCTCGGCGACACCTGCACGCGGTCGTGCGGCTTCTGCGCCGTGAAGACCGGCCGTCCCGGTGCCGTCGATGCGGAGGAGCCGCGCCGCGTCGGTGAGGCCGTCGCACAGATGGGCCTGGGACACGCCGTCGTGACGAGCGTGAACCGCGACGAGCTGCCCGACGGCGGCGCCGAGACATTCGCGGAGACGATCCGCGAGATCCGTCGTCAATCACCGAACACGACCGTCGAGGTGCTGATCCCGGACTTCGTGGGCCGAGCGGAGTCGCTCGACGCAGTGCTGGCCGCCCGGCCCGAGATCCTGAACCACAACGTCGAGACCGTGCCGCGCCTGTACCCGCGAGTGCGCCCACAGGCGCGCTACGAACGATCGCTCGAGGTGCTGCGTCGCACGAAGGAGCGAGCGCCGGAGCTGGTCTGCAAGAGCGGCATCATGGTCGGGCTGGGCGAGACCCGCGACGAGGTCGTTGCCACGATGCGCGACATCGCCGCGCAGGGCACGGACATCCTCACCGTCGGGCAGTACCTGCGGCCGTCGCCGATGCACCTGCCGATCGAGCGGTACTGGACGCCGTCGGAGTTCGACGAGCTACGCGAGGCAGGCATGACCATGGGGTTCCGGCACGTCGAGGCTGGACCGATCGTGCGCTCGTCGTATCACGCGGAGCGTCATGTCCGTCGATAGCGCGCGGACCGGGGCCAGCATCGTGCCTGCCGATAGCGCGCAGACCACGCCAGGCGTCCTCCCCGCCGCTAGCGCGCATAGCACGCCGAGCGTCGTGGGCGGTGGCCCGCTGCGCGCGAGCTGGCTGGGACGCGTCGACTACCTCGACGGTTGGCGGCTACAGGAGGCGGTCGCGACGCGGGTGCGCGCCGGAGATGACGAACGGCTACTCCTCCTCGAGCACGATGCCGTGTATACGATCGGACGGCGCGGGACGACCGAGCATCTGCTATCGGGACCGGGCGAGCTGCGCCGCGCCGGAGCGGCGGTGTACCGCGTCGACCGTGGCGGCGACATCACCTATCACGGACCGGGCCAGCTCGTCGGCTACCCGGTGGTGCGTCTTGGCGACGCGCCGGATCTGGTGCGCTACGTCCGCGCGATCGAGGGCGCACTCATCGACGCGCTCGCGTCATGCGGCGTCGTCGCGAGGACCGAGCGTGGCAAGACCGGTGTGTGGGTCGATCTGCCGAGCACCGGCCGAGTCGATCTGCCGAACACCGGCCGAGTCGTCCTGCCGAGCACCGGCCCCTCGGGCACGGCGATTCCCGGCTCGGGTCGTCCGGCGAAGATCGCCGCGATCGGCGTGCGCGTGTCGCGTGGCGTGACGACGCACGGCTTCGCGCTGAACGTGCGCACCGACCTCGCGGCGTTCGAGCGGATGATCCCGTGCGGATTCGCGCACGAGGTCGC
>JBKPCZ010000150.1:0-5798 GCA_046727665.1 Chloroflexota bacterium | reverse complement strand
GATCCCCTCCGCCGGAACGTCGAAGGCCGCCTGCACGACCGACGGCGCGGCGAGCGCGATGATCAGCGCCGTCGCCGCGACGACGCGCAGCGGCTGGAGGATCCAACGCGCGCGCACGCGCCAGCTCCCACGGCCGCGTGGCACGAGTCCGAGCGAGGAGAACAGCACGCCGCCGCTCCGCCCGCGCTCGCGACGGAGCTCGAGCGTGGCCGCGATCATGACCAGCGCGAGCAGCGCGAGCGCCCACGGCGCATCGAAGACGACCTCGGTACCGAGGATGCGGATGCTCACTGCGGCCTCAGCGCGGCGATCTCGTACTCCTCGGCCGTCGCGGCGCGCCGCACGACCTCGAGGGCCGCGCGCACCGCGTTCTGCGCGTGCGCGGGGTACGGGATCGCGTGACGGAAGCGGACCTCGTCGCCTTCGCGCAGGATCTCGTAGATCGCACCGGCCTGCGTCCGGTCGACGCCGGCGCGCTCGAGCGCCGCGCGAAGCTCGCGGCTGGTGCGGCCGGGCTCGACACCGAAGCGCTGGACCGCGTAGCGGCGCAGGCTGGCGGTGAGGAGCTCGTAATGCTCGGCGGTCCGGCCCTTTTCGGGCAGACGCTGTTCGGCCAGCGCGTCGAGCTCGCGTAGCGCGCGCTGCACCGGGGTGAGCCGCTCCTCCGCCGCGATGTCCTCGCGGCGCCGCAGCAGCATCCAGAAGATGACGCCCGCGAGGACGGTGAACGCGACCGCTGCCGCGACCGCCATGGCGATCCGCGCGAGCTTCGCCACGAACGCCTCGGGCAGGTCGAGCTGCGGCTTGAGCGGTTTCACATCCGTGGTGTCCTCGCCGGCCTGGATGACGCTCGCGACGTGGAAGAGCAGCGGCGCGGTCCGCGCGACGCCGGTCACCCCGTTCGGTCCGTTGTACGGGATGTCGATCGGCGGCACATTCAGGTCGCCGACCACCCACGCGGTGACCCGATAACGGAAGGTCCAGCGCGCGAGGCCGCCTGAGCGCGTCGAGCGACCGGAGGGAAGGACCTCGAGCACCTCGAGATCGCCGACGGTATGCGCGATCGTCGGATCGGCCACCTGGTATCCCGCTTCGGCATCGGCATACACGGTGAGGAAAGCCGGGTCGCCGACGGTGATGGTGGAGCGATCCAGCGCGGCGGCGGCGTTCACCGGATCCGCGGCCGCGGCGGCTGCGGCGCCGAGGAGCATGAGCGACACGCCGAGCGCGACCGCGAGCCGTTTCAATTGCGCCGAGTCCGGGCGTTGAAGAGCGCCATCAGCGCGGGCACGAAGGGACGATCGGTGTACAGGTCGACGCTGTCGATCTTCATGCGCGCCAGAGCCTGCCGGCGCTCGGTGCGGCGGCGCCGACCGGTGCTCGCGTACTCCTCGCGCAGCCGCCGATCGCTCGTGTCGACGTACGCGACACCACCGGTCTCGGCGTCCTCGAGCGCGATGACTCCGACATCCGGCAGCTCGAGCTCGCGCGGGTCGTTGAGGACGAGCGCGATCACGTCGTGCTTGCGGCCGAGCATCCGGACCGCGGGGTCGTCGACGAGCCCGACGTCGAGGAAATCGGAGACCAGGAAGACCACGCTGCGCTTCTTCGTGATGTTCGTGAGGAAGCGCGCGGCCTCCGTCATCTCCGTGTGCGCTCGCCGTGGTGGTGCGAAGAGCAGCTCGCGGATGACCTGCAGCAGATGCTCGCGTCCTCGGCGCGACGGCATCCATTCCTGCAGCCCCTCGGCGAAACGGAGGAGGCCCACGCGGTCGTGGCTGCGCATCGCCGTCATCGCCAGCAGCGCGCCGACCTCGGCGGCGAGGTCGCGCTTGCTCTGGTCCACCGAGCCGAACCAGGATGAGGCGGATACGTCGACCGCGAGAAGGATGTTGAGCTCGCGGTCCTCGCGGAACTTCTTGATGTACGGCGTGCCCATGCGCGCGGTGACGTTCCAGTCGATGCTGCGGATGTCATCCCCGGGCTCGTACTCGCGCACCTCTTCGAACTCGAGACCCGATCCGCGGAACACGCTGCGATACGTGCCGAGGAGCGCTTCGTCGGCGAGGATGCGCGCCTTGATCTCGACCTGGCGGATGCGGCGCAGCACATTCGCTGGAAGGGCCAGATCGCCCTTGACGCGAGCGTGAGCGCGTGTCGTCGCGACCACGGTCAGGGCAGCGGGACCTTGTCCAGCACCTTCGCGATGACGGACTCGGGCGTGACCTCCTCGGCCTCGGCCTGGTAGGTCACGATGAGACGGTGGCGCATGACATCGGGTGCGACGGCCTTCACGTCATCGGGCAGCACGTAGTCGCGGCCCTCGAGGAACGCGTTCGCGCGTGCGGCGAGCGAGATGAAGATCGACGCGCGTGGTGAGACGCCATACGCGATCATCGGGCGGAGGTCGTTCAGGCCGAACTGTTCGGGCTCGCGCGTGGCGAACACGACGCGCACGACGTAGTCCTTGAGCGAGTCCTCCATGTGCACCTGCTTCACCGCGGCGCGCGCATCCAGGACCGCCTTCGGCGTGGCGACTCGGCGCACCTGCGGGATCTCGCCGATGGTCTGGCGATCCATGATCTCCCGCTCCTCCTGCTGCGAGGGATAGCCGATCACGACCTTCATCATGAAGCGGTCGACCTGCGCCTCCGGGAGGCGATACGTTCCCTCGTGCTCGATGGGGTTCTGCGTCGCGAGCACCATGAACAGGTCACCGAGCGGATGCGTCGTGCCGCCGATGCTCACCTGCTTCTCCTGCATCGCCTCGAGGAGCGCGCTCTGCACCTTCGGCGGTGCGCGGTTCACCTCATCCGCGAGGAGGATGTCGGTGAAGATCGGGCCGAGGCGCGGTCGGAAGGTCTGGTCGGCGGGGTTGTAGATCATGGTGCCGTTGAGGTCCGCGGGCAGCAGGTCCGGCGTGAACTGGACCCGCTTGAAGCTCGCCTCGATCGTGTCCGACAGTGTCTTGACGGCGAGCGTTTTCGCGAGTCCGGGCACGCCCTCGATGAGCAGATGACCGTTGCACAGCAGTCCAAGAAGAAGACGGTTCACGAGGTAGTCCTGACCGACGATGACCTTGCGGATCTCGTGCAGGACCGGCGCGATGAAGTCGCCGCGGCGCAGGACCGCGTCGTTCGAGGTCGGCGGCCGATACGTCTTCATCGTCGAACAGCGTACCGGCTCGGCCTCGATCCGGTTCGTTCCTCGCGAAAAGAGACTCCCAGCTCTAGCTGTTCAGCGCCGCGAGCACTTCCTTGGCGTGGCCATCCGACCTCACGCCGTACCATGCCTTCTCCACCTTGCCCTGCTCGTCGACGAGGAACGTCGAGCGGATGACGCCCTCGCCCCGGCCGGGACGCTCGCCCCACGCGCCATATGCGTCGTGCGCCTTGCGGTCCGGATCGCTGAGCAACGGGAACTTGAGCGAGTACTTCTTCTGGAAGGCGCGGTGCGACGCGGCGTCGTCGCGGGACACGCCCAGCACCGGGATGCCCAGCGACTGGAAGGCCGTCAGGTTGTCGTTGAACTGGCAGGCTTCCACGGTGCAACCCGGTGTGTCGTCCTTCGGATAGAAGTAGACGACGTACTTCTTTCCGCGCATCGCATCGGTCGACACGAGCTTCCCGTTCTCATCGGTCAACGCGAACGCGGGCGCGCTGTCGCCGGCATGCAGCTCCATCGATGTTCTCCCCTGTGGTGGATCCACTTGAGTCTAGGTGGACGCCACGATCCGCGACGCGGTCCGGCGCGCGAGCGCCATGACGGTGAGCATCGGATTCACGCCCGCCGCGCTCGGGAAGGCGCTCGCATCGGTGACGTACAGGCCACGCACGTCGCGCACCTGTCCGTCGGGATCGGCGACCGACGTCGCCGGATCCACGCCGATGCGACAGGTGGACATCTGATGCGCGGAGAAGACGCCGACACGATTCGGCACGACGCCGCGACGTTCGATGTCCGCGACGAAGGGCTCGATCGGACCACCGCTGTGCTCGATCGGTGGCGTGTGCAGCGTGAACATGCGCCGCGCTCCGGCAGCCGCGTGGATATGGGCGCATTCGATCATCCCGCGCGTGAGAAGCCCGCGCTCGGCGCTGCCGCACGCATAGTCGATGATCGGTTCTCCGTCGCGATCCACCTGCACGCGCCCTTCCGTCGCGTCGCGCACGATCGCGATGAACGGCGCGATGTGGCGCGCTTGTTCCGCGAGCGCGCGGTGCGACGCGCTTCCCCACCACGGGAACGCGGCGGCGAGGAACCCGGGATGAGCCTGAGGGATCTCGATGCGAAAGCCGTGGCCGGACTCCCGCTCCGCGAACTCCTCGCTGACGACGGACTGCGGCACTCCCGACCACACGCCACCGAGGTCGTCGTCATAGATACCAGCCGTGACCGAGACGGGATGGAGGTGGAGGTGCCGACCGGCCTGAGCGGTCGCGATACCCGAGCGGAGGAGCAACGCGGGCGATTGGATCGCGCCGCCAGCGAGGGCGACCAGCGGCGCACGCACGAGGAGCTCACCGCCATCGACGCGCGCGACGACACCGGTCACTCGACCGCTCCGCGTCTCGATGCGACGGGCGTCGCAGGCGTGCAGGATCTCCGCGCCGCGCGCGCACGCGTCCGCGAGATATGTGCGCAGCGTCGAGCACTTCGCGCCGCGCCGGCAGCCGAAGGTGCACGGCCCGCACCCCGGGACGCCGGGCCCGGTCACGCAGCCGCTGACGTTGCGTGCGATCGTCGCGCTGGCGAGACCGAGAGCGCGCAGGCCGCGTTCGAGGACTGCGTTCGGTCCGTTGCGCGGGCTCTCGTCAGTGTCGACATCGATGCGCTCGCAGACCGCGTCGTAGTGCTCGTCCAGATCATCGATCCCCGCGCCACGCCATTCTTCCCGCACGAGCGATGGCAGGCGCAGTGACGTGTTCCAGTTCACGACCGTGCCGCCGCCGACGGCGGAGCCGGCGAGCAGCGAGATCGCGCGGTCGCTCGTCGACGCGATGCCGCGATCCATGAGGAGCGCCGCGTACCCCGCGAGCTCGCGGCCGTCGAAGTCTGTCTCGGTCCGCAGCGTGGCCCGCTCGAGGACGATGACGCGCTTGCCGGCGGCGGCGAGCGTCGCCGCAACGACGCCGCCACCGGCGCCGGAGCCGATGACGCAAGCATCCGCGTCGATCGTCTCGCCGGCCGCGCCGCGGCGTGCGCGCAGCGGGACCGGATCGGCGACGGGGTCGAGCGGCGGTCGCGCGTAGCCCATGACCGTCGCGTACGGGGATCCGTCCTGTCCGTACGTATAGAGAAGGACGAGCCGCTTCAGCACCTGGAAGGCGCGACGCTTCAGCGGCAGCTGGCTCGCGGCCCAGCGCTTCAGGTAGTCCTCGCGCTCCGCTTGGCCGAGCGCGGTGAACCGCGCGGCGCGACCGGTGAGCGCGAGATTGAGCAGTGGCGACTCGACCGTATCGAGCAGCTGATCCAGCTCCGCGGCGAGCGCGGGCCGCCCCAGGGCGGCGACCTCCGCGCGGAGGATGCGGTGCACGCCGAGCCGGCTCGCGCTCGGCAGATCGGCATCGCCAGGAACGAAGGCGTCGCACAGCGCGGCGAGCGTGCCGTCGCGGTCGGTCATGGTGGTGCTGAAGTTAGTGGGTCGGAAGCTCGGCGTGGCGCCCGATGACGGGCAGCGACTCCCCCAGCGAGAGCATGTACGGGAGGATGCGGCTCTGCAGCAGCTCGGGCCGCACGGTCTGCTCGTAGAACGCGAGCGTCGCGTCGAACTTCGCGAGCTGATCCGCCGCTACGGG
>JBKPCZ010000149.1:0-5258 GCA_046727665.1 Chloroflexota bacterium | reverse complement strand
CCTGGACGGCACATGTGGGAGACGAACTTCGTCCCGGACCTGCGCACGCTCGAGCTCAAGACCTGGAAGGAGCGCGGCGCCGGTGGCAGCAACATCATGTTCGTGCTCGCCGACGGGACGATGCACGCGCACATGTCGGAGATGCCGGTCGGCACGTACAAGAAGGGGCACCGGCACGGCGCGGACTTCCACGTCTTCGCCGTCAGCGGCCACGGTTACACGCTCTACTGGTACGAGGGCGATGACGAGCTGCGCCGCTTCGACTGGCGCCACGGCGCGGTGTTCGCACCGACCGACGGTCTCTTCCACCAGCACTTCAACACCAGCACCGAGCCAGCGCGCTACCTCGCGGTCGCGTTCGGCGGCCTGCGCTACCCGACGCTCGCCGACAAGCGCGCCACGTTCGAGGGGATGGACGTCAGCGTGAAGGACGGCGGCAGGCAGATCGAGTACGAGGACGAGGACCCGCGCATCCGGCGGATGTTCGAGGACGAGCTCCGCCGCAGCGGCACCCGGTCGCGGATGGACGAGGTGGTCGCTAGCGTCGCTCCTTCGCCGCCTGGCTCTCCTTGATGAGGCGCCACACGCGCTCCGGGCTCGCCGGCAGCTGGTGCGGGAAGACGCCGAGGAGACGGCCGAGCGCCGACGCGACCGACCCGCCGATGGTGTTCCCCGCCCCTTCGCCCGCGCCCTTCGCGCCGTACGGGCCAGTGCCGTCGCCGCGCTCGGCGAGCAGGTGGATGAGCTCGTCGGGCTGGTCGCTGAACCGCGGCACGCGGTAGTCGACGACGTTCGGGTTCGCGAGCTGCTCGCCGTCGTACACGAGCTCCTCGTGGAGCGCCGCGCCGAGACCCATCATCGCGGCACCGGCGTCCTGGCCGTGCACGAGCGCGGGGTTGATCGCGAAACCGACGTCGCCCACCGTCGTGAGCTTCGTGACGTGGACCTCGCCCGTGTCACGATCGACCTCGAGCTCGAGGCCGCTGCACCCGATCTCGTAGAAGGGCGGCATCTGCGCGAAGCCCTCGGCACGCCGGACCGCGCCGTGACCCAGCACCTCGCCGCCCGCGCCGAACCACTTCTCGATGACCTCGCCGTAGCTCAGGTCACGGCCGCCGACGCGGATGCCGCCGGGCGCGTCGGCGATCTTCTCGCTCGCCACGCTCAGCGCCTGGACCGCGAGGTCGCGTACCCGGCGGCGCGCGTCGCGGCAGGCCTCCTGGACCGAGCGGCCGGTGATCGTCGTCGTCCGGCTCGCGCCGGTGGTGCGCTCGTACGTGACGACGCCGGTATCGCCGTTGACGACGCTCACGCTCTCGAGCGGCAGGCCGAGCTCCTCGGCGACGATCTGGGCGAGGACCGTCCGCGAGCCCTGGCCGAGCTCGGTCGATCCGGTGAACAGCGTGACCGACGTGTCGGAGTGGATGCGCACCGCCGCGGTCGACGTCGGATACGCGCCGGCATCGGACGCCGACACGCCGAGACCGATCGAGCGTCCCACGGTCCCGCCCGGCCACTCGAGCGCCGACGCGAGGCACCGCAGGTCCTCCTTGAGATCCGCGTCGAGCGGTCGCTTTCCCGGCATGAACTCCTCGCCGGGACCGACGAGGTTGCGGAGGCGCAGCTCGATCGGGTCGATGCCCAGCTTCGCCGCGGCCTCGTCCATCTGGAGCTCGCCCGCGATGTTCCCCTGCGGCGCGCCGAAACCGCGCAGCGAGCTCGACGGCACCGTATTCGTGAACGCGGACCGTGCGACGACCCGCAACGCGGGGATCTTGTACGGGCCGAAGCAGCGGTTCGCCGTCTTCGAGTTCACCAGCGGCGTGTTGTCGGTGTACGCGCCGGCGTTGCTCACGATGTCGAACTCGCGTGCGAGGAGCAGGCCGTCCTTGCTGAAGGCGGAGCGCGCGCGGATGCGCGCCGACGCGGAGCGCGTCGTGAGGATCGCCTCCTCCACGCTGAGGTCGAGCTTCACCGGTCGTCCGCTGAAGTACGCCGCGGCGGCGGTCATGCCCTCCACCTTCGTGTACGACTTGGTGCCGTAGCCGCCACCGACGTATGGCGCGCTCACGCGCACGCGCGCGAGCGGCAGTCCGAACATGCGCGCGAGATCGCGGCGGACCATGTACACGTGCTGCGCGCTCGAATACACGACGAGGTCGCCCTGATCGAAGAACGCGAGGGCGTTGTACGGCTCCATCGCGTAGCCGTAGAGCATCGGGTAGCGGTACTCGCCCTCGACGACGAGATGCGCTTTCGCGAAGCCCGCGTCGACGTCGCCCCAGCTGACGCGGGCGATCGCGCACACGTTCGTCGGGAGCGCGCCTTCGCCTTCGTCCATCCCTTCGTCACCGACGCGCTCGCCGCGTTTCTCGTGGAGGTCCGGTGCGCCCGCCTTGAGCGCCTCGTCCGCATCGATGACGGCCGGGAGCTCCTCGTAGGTGATGTCGACCAGATCCGCCGCCTCGGCCGCGGCCAGCTTTGTCTCGGCGACGACGAGCGCCACCGGCTCGCCGTGGAAGCGGACGCGCTCGATCGCGAGGACCGGATGGTCGAGCACGACGTGCCCGTAGTACGGGGTCAGACCCGCGGCGAGGAGGTCGCCACCGGTGAGCACGCGCAGGACAGCGGGGCTCGCCTCTGCGGCGGCGCGGTCGATCTTCGCGATGCGCGCGTGCGCGCGCGTGGAGCGCACGACGATCGCGTGCGCCATGCCCGGTGCGGAGAGGTCGACCGTGTAGCGCGCGGCACCGGTGACCTTCGCGATGCCGTCGGCGCGTCGCGCCGACGTCCCGACGACCTTGTGCTCGTCGCTCATCGAGCGCTCCGTCGTCGGTCGCTCATCGCGCGCTCCGCCCCGCTGTCCTCGTTCGCACGCGGCGCCTGTCGCATCTGCTCGGACGCGTCGAGCACGGCGTCGACGATCGTCTGGTAGCCGGTGCAGCGGCAGATGTTGCCTTCCATCCAGTGCCGGACCTGCGCCGCGTCCGGCGCCGGACGCTCGGCGAGCAGCGCCTTCGCCGACACGATCATCCCCGGCGTGCAGTACCCGCACTGGAACGCGAAGCGTTCGATGAACGCCTCCTGCAGCGGATGAAGCTTGGTGCCGTCCGCGAGACCTTCGATCGTCTCGACCGCCTTGCCGTCGGCCTCGATCGCGAGCGTCGTGCACGAGCTCACCGGCCGGCCGTCGAGCAGGACCGTGCATGCGCCGCAGACCTGCATGTCGCAGCTGAGCTTCGTGCCGACCAGACCGAGGCCACGGACCAGCTCGATGAGCAGCGTCTGATCCTCGATCTCAACGCGACGATCGCCGCCGTTCAGCGTGAGCCGGATCTCGCGCTTCGCCATCAGCCGCTCGCCATCAGCGACGCCAGCGCCCGCTGCGCGAACACGCCGACGAGATGCCGCTTGTACTCGACGCTCCCCGCGAGGTCTGCAGTGGGCTCGACAGCGGATCGCGCAGCCTGCGCGATCGCGTCGTGCGTCCGCGCGTCGCGCGCGTCCGCGCCGGCGAACTGCCTCGTGTCGACGGCGCGCGGCATCTCATCGACGGCGCCGACGACGACCCTCGGCGTTCCGACGAAGTGACCGTCGCGCACGCCCGCGACCGCCGCGACCCCAACGCTCGGCCGCTCGAGGATCTGGAACTTCACATACGCGGCGCGCACGTCTTTGGCCTGAAGCGGCACCTCGATCGCGACGATGATCTCGTCGTCGGCGATCGCGGTCGTGTACATCCCGGTGATCAGCTCCGCGACCGGGAGCGTCCGTTGCCCCTTCTTGCCCTCGAGCACCACGCGCGCGCCGAGGGCGATGAGCAGGGACGGCGGATCGGCGTGCGGCTCGGCGAAGGCGAGGTTCCCAGCGAGCGTTCCCGCGGCCCGGACGCGAACGTTCGCGACGTTCGCCTCGAGCCGCGCGAGCGCGGGCAGGGCGCGCTCGACCTGCGGGTCACGCTCGATGGTCCAGTGCGTCGCGGTGGCGCCGATGCGCAGCACGTCGTTCGTCACGGCGATCTCGGCGAGGGCCGCGATGGGCTTCACATCGATGAGGTGCGGCCAGCGCGCGACGCCCATCTTCATCGCGAGCAGGAGCTCCGTCCCGCCCGCGTAGACGGCGGCGTCCTCGCCGAACCGCTGTCGCAGCTCGACCGCCTCCGCGACGGAGGTGGCCCTATGGACGTCGAAGCGCCGCAGCATCGCACACGGATCGTGGCGTCATGACGACGGCGACTGTACCGGCTCGACCGCGGGACCGCGCCCGCCGAGCTCCCTGGTCGCGCTCGCGAAGAACTCCTCGAGGATGTGATCGCCCTTCTTGCGGATCGCGCCCGCGCCGAGCGTGGCGACGCGACCAGTGACCTCATACCGTCCGGTGACCGCGAGGGACGTCCCGGTGCCGTCAGCCGCGAGCGCGAGGTCGATGGTCGCCGAGATCCGCGACGCGACCTGGCGGTCTTCCCCGGACGCGCTCACGTGCATCCGACGCGCGTCGGAGGCCTCGACCGTCAGATCGAGATCGGCGCGCATCGCGAACGGTCCGATGCGATCTTCGAGCAGCGCCGCGTACCGGCGCGGAGGATCGACGTCACGGACCTCGCGCACGATCGAGATCCAGGACGCGACGCGGCGGACATCGTTCACCGCGGCCCAGACCTGGTCCGGGCTCGCACCGAGCTGGATCGTCTTCGCGAAGTCCTGCAGCACCTGCGCCTCCTCGGGACGGCGATTATTTCATCGCGCTACGATGACCTCGCACTCTCATTGCGCCGCTTTAGAGGTACGAAGATGAGCGACACGACTCCCGGCATGAGCAAAGAGCAGCAGCGCCCGACCTTCTGGGGCCGCGGCGCTTACGAGCTGTTCCTCGAGACCGAGGGCATCCCGGTCTACACCGGCGCTGCGGTCGACGACCTCCGCACGGCCCAGCTCGCGAAATGGCCACGGCTCGACGCGCGTGGCGCGTACCTCCGTCTCATGGGCGCCGAGGACACGGACAACGCGTATCTCATCGAGCTCGAGCCGGCGAAGTCGAGCGCGCCGGAGAAGCACCTTTTCGAGGAGTACTTCTTCGTCCTGAGCGGCCGCGGCACCTGCGAGGTGTGGAACGAGGGCGAGAAGCCCACGAGCTTCGAGTGGCAGGAGGCCAGCCTGTTCTCCGTTCCGCTCAACACGCTCCATCGGCTGCACAACGGATCGGGCTCGCTGCCCGCGCGACTGCTCGCAGTGACGACGATGCCGATCATGATGAATCTC